>NZ_JBWPWE010000032.1:0-649 GCF_056590475.1 Anaerococcus sp. C0059F3 | reverse complement strand
TGAAACTCAAAGGAATTGACGGGGACCCGCACAAGCAGCGGAGCATGTGGTTTAATTCGACGCAACGCGAAGAACCTTACCAAGTCTTGACATATTACGGCGGAACTTAGAGATAAGTTCTTATGACTTCGGTCAACTGTAATACAGGTGGTGCATGGTTGTCGTCAGCTCGTGTCGTGAGATGTTGGGTTAAGTCCCATAACGAGCGCAACCCCTATTGTTAGTTACCATCATTAAGTTGGGGACTCTAACGATACTGCCGGTGACAAACCGGAGGAAGGTGGGGACGACGTCAAATCATCATGCCCTTTATGACTTGGGCTACACACGTGCTACAATGGCAGGTACACAGAGCAGCTAAACAGTGATGTCTTGCGAATCTCAAAAAGCCTGTCCCAGTTCGGATTGTACTCTGCAACTCGAGTACATGAAGTTGGAGTTGCTAGTAATCGTGAATCAGAATGTCGCGGTGAATGCGTTCCCGGGTCTTGTACACACCGCCCGTCACACCATGGAAGTTGGCAATACCCGAAGCCTGTGAGCGAACCCTTGTGGGCGCAGCAGTCGAAGGTAGGGTCAGTAACTGGGGTGAAGTCGTAACAAGGTAGCCGTATCGGAAGGTGCGGCTGGATCACCTCCTTTCTAAGGA
>NZ_JBWPWE010000012.1:0-68522 GCF_056590475.1 Anaerococcus sp. C0059F3 | reverse complement strand
TCAACTTCTTTTGCATTTGCTGGTGGAGTTACTGTTACGCTTCCATCATCGTTTGCTTTTACTGTTGGTGCAGCTGGGGCTGTTGTGTCGTTTGACTTTCCTGTAGCTTCTGGTGATTCTTGTGTGCCAGCTTTTTCTTTTGCTTTTACTTCTTCATTCTTAGATAGTTTGCTTGCTGGGATTGTTACTATACCAGTTTCTTTTTCTATCTTTATTGATGGGTCTGTGCCGTCTGCCAGTTTCCACTCGCCGTTTTCTTTCTTTGCTGTAACATTTGTTGGATTAGTAGCATCGCCAAATGATATTTCTAGTGTATCAGATTCTTTATTATTTGGTATAACTTTTACACTACCATCAGCTACTGGTTCTACTGTTGGTGCTTTAAGTTTTTCAATAACTGTATCATCTTGTGAAAGTAGTCCAACTTTTTGCTTGTCGCCAGTTCCTTGTGTTACTGTTACTGCTCCGTCATCAGAAACTACGATGTTAGCATCAGATGGTAAATCTGTATTGACTTTTTTAACAGCTTCTTTAACTTTTTCTTTTTCTTCTGCTGTTAATTGATTAATGTTTTGTACTGGTGTTTTTTCTGGTGCTGTTAAAGCAATAATTTTATCATCAGCTGTTGCTTTTTTAACAGTCTTATCAGCTGTGATAGTTTTATCACCATCTTTTCCCATTGGTACTGTTACTGTACCATCATCAGCAACTTGAATTTCGTCGTCTGTAAAATCTAAGTCTGGGTTTGCTGCCTTAACAGCATCTTTTACAGCTTGTTTTTCTGTATTTGTGAGTTTATTTGTATCAGCAACTTTTGTTATTACTGGGTCATTTAATTTTTTGCCAGCTCTATCAAATGGTTTAACTGTGTCTTTTCCTTCTAATTTACCAGTCTTAGTACCATCTGTGACTGTTACATTACCCTTGCTGTCAACGTCAATTTTTGCTGTGTCTGGTAAATTGTTCTTTTGTTTAACTGCTGCAGCAACTTTATTTCTTTCTTCTTGTGTTAAATCAGTTGTATTCTTTACTTCAGTTTTTTCTGGAGCGGTCAAATCAAGAATAGTATCTTTTTGTACAACTGTTTGAGCAGGTGTAAATGAACCTGTCTTACCGTTTTGGTTAATTTTTACAGATCCGTCATCATTTACTGTAATGTCGTCATCTGTAAAGTATCTTTCCGGGTTAGCTTTTTTAATAGCATCTTTAACAGCTTGTTTTTCCTTATCAGTTAATGAACTTGCATTATCAACCTTAACTGGTTCTTTTGGTGGGTTGAAATTATTTTTAACTTCTTTTTGTATAATTGTCTGGTCTGGAGTTAATGTTCCAATCTTTCCATCTTTTGTAACTGTAACTTTACCGTCATCATCAACGACAACATCTTCTTTTGTTAATTTTAAGTCTGGGTTTGCTTTAATCACAGCAGCTTCAACAGCTTCTTGTTCTGGTTCTGTTAATTTTGTTTTATCTATTACTACTGTCTTGTCTGGGTCATTTAACTTCAAAGGAGTTTGATCAGTTCTTTCCCAAACTGCGTAATAAGTTTTTGGTGCTGTGATGTTAGTAAAATCTGTAACATTTGCTTCTGTAGCATCTTTCTTATCTGCCCAACCCTTGAATGTGAATCCATCTCTTGTTGGTGTAGGTGCTGTTACGCTTCCATTTTCAACCTTAACACCAGTTGTGTCCTTGCCGTCACCAAATTTACCTTGATTTGCATCAAATGTTACTGTTAATTCATCTGAATAAACAGCGTAAACAACCAAGTGTTTTGTTATTGGTGTTTCATTAGTAAAGATTTGTTCTTTTGATAGTTTATTAAATTCATCAGCTGTAACAACTGCCTTGCCGCCTAAAGCTTTTTTACCTGCTTCAGTAACCCAACCTAAGAAGTTCTTTCCTTCTTTTGTTGGTGCCTCTGCGAATTTATCACCAGTACCTTTTTTAACATTTGCACCTTCAAAACCATTAGGTTTGTAGTCTTCTTGGTCGTAGAAATTAATGTTGTCTGGTGCTATTTTTACTGCTTTATCTTGACCATCAGCAAAGCTACCAGTATTTGCATCAAATAATACTCTTGCTCTAACTCTTGTTTCTAATAGGTCAGATGGTAGTGATGATCCGTCTGATGCACTTGAAACAAATTTCATATCCTTTTTAAGTTCAAGCTTTGTTTCAGTCTTATCATCTGAATGATAAGGAAGCATCTTTGTTAAATCTACCAAATATTCATAAGCTAAGTATTCTTTTTTATCTTCTGCAAATTGTGCATCAAAGATATCAGTCTTCGGAATAAGAATCTTCTTCCTCAAATCTTGGCCAACTAAATTACCATCTTTATCATATACGTTTTCAGCAGCTTGAACTTTTGCATAAAGTTTATTAGTTTTACTATCATAAACTGTTCTTATCTTGCCGCCGTCATACTTTGTATAACCAACAAAACTTGTTGTATCAGTATTAAACTTATCATTGTCGGCTGGCAAAACTCTTGGATCCTTATAGAAGTCATCTGTTCCATCTGCATAATCATTTGTAAATATCATTTGATATGGAGTGTAAAGTGACTTATTTATGGAAAGGATGGATGATTTGTCTGAGGAGTCAGTCCATGTAAGTTCCTTAACAGTATCTTGAGCTTTTGTTAGTTCTCTATATTTGAACCAAGATGTTTGATCTTCTAATTTAGTGCCCTTTTCATCATAGGATTCTACAATTATATCTTCACCTGGTTTTAATTTCTTTGTGTTTATATAGAAGTTACCACCTGTTGATAATGTTACTAAATTTGAACCTCCATCCATAACCTTGTCTTTATTGTCAAAGCTCCAGAATCCTTTAGGTTCAAATTTCTTTTCAGCTTTCGTTCCGTCTGCAAGTGTGTATTTTAGAATGTAGTAACCTTTTTTACCTTGCTTATAAAGGTGCATATTGATATTTCTATCTTTTTGTAAGGTTAATGTTGCTCCACCTTCGTTTAGCTTAGTTCCGTTATGGATTTCAAGGAAGTTTACAGGCTTGTCATGGTCTTTTGCATATGGCATGTAAACTTTTATCTTATCTCCAGGCTTTACAGTAGCACCTTCTCTAAGGTCAAACTTAAAGATACCATTTGCATATCTTTCGATGGTTTCAATACCCTTACTACCAGTTATATAGTAAGAATAGTAGCCTTGTTGCTTTCTAATGATTGCATCTTCGTTACCGATTTGAAGCATTATTTGGCCATCTGTAGGGTCACTAGTAGTGTCGATTATATAAGATTCGCCTTCTTGAGCTGTATAGCCATCTTCGTATGTTTTTTCATAGACAACCCAGCCGTCTTTATTTGGATTAGTCCAACCGGATATCATAGAGTAATTAAGCTTTCTAGTTTTATTACCGCCGCTCAATGGATCTCTACCTGCAAAGGTGTCTTCAAACTTACCCTTGTCTACAACATAATCAATACCAGTGATGTAGAATCCGGATATCATTGAGTATTGGTCATGTTGTGGTATCTCAACCTTGTTAACTCCATCTTTTTGGAAGTCATGGGTACCAATAACTAGGTAGGCAAGCTTCTTATCTTTTGATAAATTGAAGTCTTTTTTCTTAATACCAAAATTGTGTGAGTATTTTGATTTAAGTCTTGTATTTTCAAAAACATTTACATAGGCGACATTGCCTTTATCATCTTCCTTCAAATAATTAAGAAGATTGGCGTCAAAGGCTTGTGTAAAGGCAATTGGTTGTCCGCCAACTGTTTCTCTTACTATGGTATTGGTTTGACCTGTATATTGAGTTCTGATTATACCAAGATTCTTTTCGTCCTTGTATTGGTCTGGATTGGCAATAAATTCGGACATAACAAACTCTTGAGCAGTTGCATTATTGCCATCTTTTTGATAGCCACCTTTGATAAATAGTCTATTTACCTTATCTTCAAGAGAAACTGATGTTGTCTTGGTATAAGTTGAATAGTCCATGGATGTTCCCTTTGGAGCATAAGCATAGATTTTTTTACCCTGAGTGTCAGCAAGTCTCATTTGAACAATGTAGTTCTTTTGACCTAATTTTTCAATTGTTACACCTTCTTTTAAAACTAGGTTAATAGGAAGGTTCTTTCTTTGATTTGTTAAGTCCCCTCTCAATACGCCTAGGTCAACAATTCTCTCCTTGCCCTCATTAAATGGATCTAGTTTGCCCGTTTTAGCTTCGTTACCTGCGATATTTACACCAACCATGTAGGACTTGTCGTAGTCGATGTATTGGTCAAGGTCTCCAAAGTTAAATATAGCTCTGTACCAAACACCTGTGGCTGCTCCGCCTTTTTCCTTGTAAACCATTCTAAGTACAGTTCTACCGTTGGCATCAACAAAGTTACCATCGTAGTCGATGTCGTTCATTTGAACTGGTTCTGATGTAGTAACTCTTACAAGTGTTTGATTATCGCCAACCTTCCAACGAGACTTATCTTTGATCTTATTTTCCCAGTTTGCTTTGTTGTAGTATGTTGCGCTTGATAGGGCGTCAACTTCCTCTCCAGCGTCATTATGTTCACCTACTGCTTCTGGTTTTACTTCATCACCAAATTCTAGGTCTTGATCTGCATCATCGCTAGATTCTTCGCCTTGTTTTTCTTTATCGGCTATTTCTTGGTCGATAAACTCGTCAAGGTCAAAAAGTATGCCTTCTTGGGCCTTTTGGTCCTTGGCCTTGATTTCTAGTTCTTTGATTTCTTCTTCTGTGAATTTTGCTTCTAGTAATTTTTGCTTTTGCTCTGCTGAGAAGATGGATTCTTCTTCAGTATTTGCATCAGCTAATTCTTCTGAACTAGCAGGAAATCTGCTTCCTCTGCCCATGTATCAACTGGTGATACAATGAGGCTGAAGCCTAGCATACAAGATACTAAACCAATAGATAGTTTTCTTGTAGCGTATTTTGGTTTTCTGATGGAACCTTTGAGCTTTCTTTGCTCGATTATTTCCTTCATTAACAATTTGTCGTCCAAAATTAATACCTCTCTTTCTACTTTTTCCTAATATATAGGGACAATACCCCCATTATTAACTAAAGTCTTATATCCATCATACATCTAAGAGTCATTTTTTCAATTTAATTAGTTTTTCAAACTTGTCTTTCTCAATAAAACTAAAATTAATATGACTTTCCAAGGGATTTTTTCCTTGACAGTGATTAATTATGTATTAATTATGGATTTCATGCATAAACAAAGCGAAATCTGAATAAATATTTGTTAAAAAATCTATATCTATCTAGTTTTAATAATCTTCATTTTTTTTACTTTAAAGCTTTTTAATGATTTTTTTATAATTATAAAGGTCTTTTAATTGATTTTATCGCATTTAGGGTGCCTTTATCTGATTAAACATTTACCTTGTTTTGTATTATTATGGACCTAATCTCGAGATGAATAATTTTAGAAATGAGGAATAAGAATGATTAATATAAATAATGCTGTTAGGATAATGGATGATTATATGCCACTGATTTATGCTACTATTAGAAGATTTAATAAATTTGATAGGATGGAGGCGATTGATGAGGCAAAGATGGTCTTGATGGAGGCTATCCTTGATTATGATGAAAGCAAGGGATCTTTTGGAAATTATCTAAAGAATATGCTTAATTACTATTTTTGGGATAAGTCAAAAAAGCCCTTT
Source organism: Anaerococcus sp. C0059F3 (assembly GCF_056590475.1). Lineage (NCBI taxonomy): Bacteria > Bacillati > Bacillota > Tissierellia > Tissierellales > Peptoniphilaceae > Anaerococcus > Anaerococcus sp. C0059F3. Next base: position 62,853 of record NZ_JBWPWE010000012.1, on the reverse strand, counting down.
CCAATTTCCCTTGATATGGAAAGCGGCAATGGGGCAAGTCTAAAAGACGACCTTGTGTGCGATGATGATATTGAGGATGATTTTTTTACAAAGGAAAAATATAAGGATCTTTACGCAAAGATAAAACGCCTTGATGATAAAGATATTTTGATAATAAAGCTAAAATACTGGGAAAATCTGTCGGATAAAAAAATAGGAGAAATAATGAATCTCTCCGCCAAGACAATTAGAAATAGGCATTCTCTGGCCCTAAAAGACCTTAAGGAGATGATGGAAAGCTTATAGGTGTTGGGATATATGGTAACACAAAGCGCCATTGCTAGCGAGGACCTTTAGATAGTTTACCCCGAGCGGGAAAATTTACCTCGGGCAAGGTCGAGATGAGGGGACGAGGAATCTTATTAGAATTTGGAGCTCTGCGAATATTCTGGGGCTTTGTTTGCGGGATTCCTTCTCTCGACTACGCTCGAGACAGGCTCATTCTGATTGGAATGACATTTTGAAAAATTTGGGTAGGTGATTATTTTATTAACGTCCCCCGAATGTATGAGTAGAGCTCATACTTATTTGGACGAGGAGGTCCCTGTCTCACCGAGCCGACGGGCTTGCCAACAGTCGGGACGAGGGTTTGGGTTTGAGTTGGTCTCTCCGTTCATACTGGTCTTTTATTTGTAAGATCCCTCGTCAAAGTCCTTCGGACTTTTCTGTCGGGACGGCGCTGAATTCATCTCGCAAATTCTCGGTTAAGGACTGCCATCAACTCGCTTAACTCACTGTAGCCAGACCATTAGCGACGGCACCGTCCCCCTCGCTTCACCCGATAGCTAGCCCGTCGGCTCTAGGAGACTGGAGAAGCCTCTTGCCGTTTTTGTATAATTATTATGGTAAGGAATTCTCGTTAATTTTAGTATGGAGTAGTCGTTTTATAAACGTCCCCCGAATGTATGAGTAGAGCTCATCCGTAGTTGGAAGGTAATCTTTTTATTCCGAACGCTCCTTTTCGTCGCGTCCTGTCCTCACCTAGCCGACGGGCTAGCTCAAAATTACATAAGGTTTTATCCTATTTTTTCTTCATACCTTTGGTGTTCGAAAAATAGCATAAATCGTTCAAATTTTGTTAGCAAAATTTGAACTACCATTATAGTAGGTCTCTGTCTCACCGAGCCAACGGGCTTGCCTCCCATTCGAGACGAGGGCTTGGGTTTGAGTTGATCTCGGGGCTCCACCTCCTCATCTCGACTAAGCTTAGGGCAAGCCCGTCTGGCTTTTGGAAGACCCACCACGCGAAGTCCTAACCCTATTTTCGACGAAAATAGATGGTAGGCCTGGTGCCGTAGCTGAGTGGTCTCGAAAATGACCGATGCTAAAGCATCGGTCACCCTTGAATGGTGGGACTATTCCCATTAGCGAATCAGAAAAAGACTGATGTTTTGATCAGTCTTTCTAAAATCCCGAGGTAATTTGTGAGGAAAAATGTGGGAAATCGGCGAAGTACAGAAGAAACCGGAGTGAGGCGTACCAAAGTACGCCGCAACGAGGTTTATTCGAAACGAGCCGATTTACCCATTTTTACCACAAATTACTCCCATTCTTCTTTTCCAAACGTACACTAAATATCAAACCATTCAAAATACTATATTTTATTTTTTAGAGTACCACTAAATCCACTTAATTATAGGACATTTTCAAATTTTTAGTCCCGTCCCAATCCCAGTACCGGACAAAAACTAATAATATTTATAAAGATTCTATATAAACGCCAAAATACATCTAGCTAATAATAAAAACCACCGGCGCAGTGAAATGACCCCCAAAAGCTTGACTTAAAAACCAACTTAAAGAGGTCAGTTTTTTGGCTCTTTGTCAAATCGTGTTGGTAATTAAAAATCAACTACATTCTTTATCGGGGATAGAAATTTCTATCCCCGATTTTTAACTAGCAAATAAATTCCTTGAAATAAGTATTCTAGTTCTAAAATTCGCAAAATTCCTGTAACCAAACGCCACTCTCTTTAAAACCTTAATATAATTGTTTATACCCTCAACAGCACCATTAGAGTACTCAAAATTAAATGAATTCTTAAGATAATCAATATATTCAAGACAAGTATCAATCGATACCTGCATCCTAAAACCAACCCTATCCCTAAAATAAATCAAATGCTTTTTAAAAGACTCAAAATCTCGATTTTCAATATCTTGCCTAATAATCAGATAGCAGGTACAAGAGTCTTCTAAAACTTTATCAATTGAAATACTTTCATTAACAACATCTAACTGAGAAATATACCTACCAGGGAAATGTATTTTCTTAGAAAGGACTGTCGAACTAAGCAACCTATAAGGTTTTAGAAATAGCTTCCAATATTTCTTAAGCTTCTTGTAATCTGAAGAATAAGTAGAAAAAGTCTTCATAGTATCAACTCTAATCTGATTAAAAGATCTAGAAAAAAGACCAACAATATGGAATCTATCAATAATAATCTTAGCATTTACAAATAACTCCTTAATTAAAGAAATATAGGGACTATACGTATCAATACAAATAGTCTCAACTTGATTTCTAACATATTTAGGAAAAGAAGAAAAATATCTTTTTAGAAAAGGCAGTTGTCTATTCTCAACAATATCAACTATCTTATTATTATCAGCATCACAATAAATAAAACTCATAGCACCTTTAGCATCTTTGGTTGATTTAAACTCATCAAAACATAGATGTTTAGGAAGTGTTCTAAAATCTACATTAAAATAATTATCAAATCTAGCTAAAAATCTAGCAACACTAGTAGTGGAAATGTTGTTATCTCTGGCAATATCTTTAATTGAAATCTTCTTAGTTAAATCAGCAAATATGTGTTTTTTTACTTGATTATAAATATTACAATGTTTATCAACTATCTTAGACTCAAGTAAAAAATACTTATTGCAATCCTTGCAGTACATCTTCTGCTTCTTCAAATCAATTAAAACAGGATGTTCACCGCCCTAGAGCACCTTACAATAGATGATTTAAATCCATACTTAATTAGATTATGGTTAGAGCCACAATTAGGACAAACTTGTTCAGAATATTCTAATTTAGCTGTTAAAATTGTATATGTTACACCTTTAATAACTTTGTGATATATTCCATTAGAAAAATTAAGGTTCTTATCTTTGATATTCAGTAAATTTGTAATAAAATAATTGTTAGACATATTTAATCTCCTTTTTAATTTGTAGCTGATTTAATTATAGGGTAAATGATTAAATATGTCTTCTTTTTTTACAAAAAATCGTGCTGACAGAAGTTTCATCTACTTCTACCAACACGATTTATTATAGAACCTTTTTTCAGGATTAAGGTTGATACACAAAATTGTTTACAGATCCGGGTCACCTTATTTAATTTGGTAGCTCTTTTTAATTGTATCATATTATAATTCTTTTATATTTGTACAAAGTATAAAACATAGTTTATCGTTTATTGACTAGCTTTCAAATCCATAGTAAATACAGATCCACTTGGTATATTATCCGTTACACTTATTTCGCCACCATGGGCCTTAACTATAATCCTACAAAGATATAAGCCTAGACCTATACTCCTCTTGCTATCGATGATTTTGTTATTAGCCGAATAGAATTTTTGGAATATTCTTTTCTTATCGGTATCTTCAATTCCTTTTCCATTATCTGCCACTTGGATTATGACTTTGTTTGCATCTTGGTAGGCTCTTATATTGATACTTGACCCTTCAAAAGTATATTTTATAGCATTATCTACAAGGTTTATGATGACTTGTATTATTAACCTCACATCCATATCAGCCATTAGATAGTCATCATCTATATCAACAGTTATATTGTGATTTTTTTTATCTCTGCTTACATGCTTTAGGGCCTCTTCTATGACTTCTTCAACCATTTGTGGCTCTATTTTTAGTTTGCTTTTACCTTCTTCAACTCTAGTTACTGAAAGTAAATTTTCTATAAGATTCAGTAGCCACTGTGAATCATCATAAATATCTCTATATAGCCCTAATTTCATTGTTTCTGTTAAGTTTTCCGAATTATTAAGTAGTATATGAGAATTTCCATAAATAGTTGTTAGGGGCGTTCTTAAGTCATGGGAGATTGATCTTAAAAGATTTGTTTTCAATTGCTCATCTTTTATTCTCAAATTAGCTTCGTTTTTATCTTTTAAAATTTTTTCTTTCTCTAAAGCCAAAGACATATCTCCAAGGATTGCTAGTAAAATTTTATTTTCTACGGAATCTAGCCTATCTTTACCCAAATGTATACCTATAACCCCATACACACTTGTATTAAATCTGATTGCATAATATAAGTACTTGGCATCTGGCAAATATTCTGTGCCAGCACCTGCACTTTTGTTTTTGGCAAATACCCACTTTACTATTTCTAATTCTTTGAGAAATTCTTTATCAGCATCCCTAAAATCATCCTTGAAAATTAGTGGATCCTGAATTTCCCCATCTACTATATCGTAATAAACTATATTTCTATTTAGTAGGTTTGATAATTGATTACAGCCTGTTTCTATGATTTCGTGTTTGGATATTTTAGTCTGTAAAAGTTGATTTGTTTCTAACAAAAGCTTTGTTATATATGTCATATTTGATGAGTTCTTTGCATTTTTTCTTATCTGGCTTGCTAGCTTACTTGTCAAAAATGATACTATTAATAAGACTAAAAAAGTAATAATATATTCAGGATTAGATACTGATAAACTTAAAGTTGGCTTAGTAAAACAATAATTAAAGGCTAATACGCATATTACAGATGAAATAAAACTCACTAATTCATCATAAGTTACAAGGGCAATAAAAAATACACCTAGTATATAGATCATTATTATATTTGCATCACTGTAGCCAAAATCATAAAATATATAACCTATTAGAGTGCTGATTGCTAGTATTATAAAAGCAATTAACAAATCTTTTGATATATTTTTGTTTTCTTTAAATCCATAAGTTTTGACCTTATCATTTATTGGAACAGCGTAAATATCTATTCTGTCAGATTTTTTTACCACTTGATCATATATGCTGGTATTTAAAGATAATAGCTTAAAATCATTTCGTTTTTTTCCTATTACAATTTTTTTTACTTTATATAGTTTTGCAAAGTTTACTATTTGGCTTGCTATATCGTCATCATATATAATCTCAACCATAGCCCCCATGTTTTCCGCTAGACTTAAATTGTCTTGTAGGTAGTCATTGTCCTTTTTTTCCTGAAACTTATCTCTATCAGATACATATAGAGCAATTAGTTTAGCTTTTTCATTTTGAGCTATCTCATTGGCTTCTTTTATTACCTGACTATTAGATTGGGATTCAGATATACATACTAATATCAAATCTCTATCAATTAAATCCATTTATTTCATCTTCCCCTGATTTATTGATTCTAATCATCTTGTAGCCAACTCCAACATGAGTTTGGATATACTTATCGTCAGTTAATTTTTCTATCTTTTTTCTAAGAGAGGTCATATACACTCTCAAAGAAGAGAGATCAGATGCTAGGTAATTGACCCAAATGTTTTTTAGGATGTACTGATGTGTGAGAACCTTGCCAACATTTTCTGCTAATAAACATAATAAACTATATTCTATTGGCATTAAATGTATTTCTTCACCTTTAATAAATACGCTTCTCGAAGGATAATCTATTCTTATATCTCCATTTTCAAATGAAATTTTGTCTTCAACACTATTATTTTCAACATAGTTTATTCTTCTTAAGGTTGACCTAACTCTTGCAAGAAGTTCATCAACATTAAATGGCTTGGTCAAAAAATCATCTGCCCCTGCGTCCAAGGCTTCTATTTTATCTTCATCATTGGTCCTAGCGCTAATTACTATAACTGGAGTAGTCGAAAAATCTCTGAATTTTTTTATTATTTCTATTCCATCAATGTCAGGCAATCCCAAGTCAATAAAAACTATGTCATATTTATTTGAAGTCATTAGCTGTAGAGCATTTTTACCATCAATCGCTAGGTCATATTCATAATCATTTATCTGCAATGTTGTTGATATCAAGTTTCTCACAGCTCTGTCATCTTCTACAATTAATATTTTTATATTTTCATTCATATATACTTACCTTCTTTATAGCAAAATATTGGTCAAATCATTCTAAGCCTCAAGTTATGATTACCTGAGGCCTTATATTACAATATTATTTTTTCATTTCACTTACTAAGTCTATGTTTAGTTTCAATACATTTACAGTTTGTTCACCAAAGATTCCCAAAGCTTTTTCACTAGTATTTTGTTTTATCAGTTGTTCTAAGTTTTCTTTGGAGAGATTTGTATTTTTTGCTACTCTATCAACTTGTAATTGAGCTGCTTTGACAGAAATGTGTGGATCAAGACCTGAGCCTGATTGGCTTATGATGTCTTCAGGGATATCTTCTTTTGATACCGCAGGATTTTCTTTAATAAACTTATCTATATCTTCGTTAATTCTTTTCTTTAGGTTAGGGTTACTTACTGCTAAGTTTTTACTACCAGAAGCTAATCCATCATACTTGTCTCCATCTTCATAGACATTGTAGTTAACAGCTGATGGTCTCGAATGAAATAATTTTGGATCAGTAAAATCTTGACCTATTAATTCTGAGCCAACTACTTCATCTCCCATCTTTATTAAACTTCCATTAGCTTGTTTTGGAAAGATAATTTGTGCAAGTACCGTCATTAAAAGTGGATATATAATACCACAGACTATAAATGCAAATATTGTAACAAAAAAAACTTGTTTATATTTTTTAATAGTTCTCATTATAACTCCTTAAACTCCTTAAATTCCTAACATTCCAAGTAAAGGAAATACTAATATATCTATTAGTTTTATACCAATAAAAGGACAAATTACACCACCAAGTCCGTAAATCAACATATTCTTTCCTAACATTTTTGAAGCTGACATCGGTTCATATTTAACACCTTTCATTGCCAAAGGAATTAGACAAGGAATAATAATTGCATTAAATATTAGTGCTGAAATAATAGCACTTGATGGACTATTCAATCCCATAATGTTCAATACTCTCATTTGAGGTATAGCAAGAGTAAATATAGCTGGTATTATAGCAAAATATTTGGCAATATCATTAGCAATAGAAAATGTTGTCAAAGAACCTCTTGTTATAAGTAGCTGTTTACCAATCTCTATAACTTCCAATATTTTGGTTGGATCTGAATCCAAATCAACCATGTTTGCTGCTTCTTTTGCTGAACTTGTACCACTGTTCATAGCAATACCAACATCAGCTTGAGCCAAGGCTGGAGCATCGTTGGTTCCATCTCCTGTCATGGCTACAATTTTACCTAGGGTTTGTTCTTTCTTTATGGCTTCTATCTTATCCTCAGGTTTACATTCTGCTATATAGCCGTCAACACCAGCTTCTGCTGCAATTGTAGCTGCAGTAAGAGGGTTATCTCCAGTACACATTATGGTCTTTATCCCTATTTTTCTAAGTCTTTCAAACCTTTGTCTAAGTCCTGGCTTAACCGTATCTTTCAAATAGATAATTCCATAAATTACATTATCTACACAAACGACTAGTGGAGTACCCCCTAATTTTGAAATACTTTCTACTTTTGCTTGTAGGTCGCTTGGTACATCTCCACCTCTTTCAGTAATAAACTTTATTATAGCTTCCCCAGATCCCTTGCGTATCATGACACCGTTTTTTAAATCGATCCCACTCATCTTGCTTGCTGCAGTAAATTCTACAAAAGACGCATCTTCGTAATCTGCTGGATTAACTTTAGAACCCAATTTTTTTGCAAGTTCGACTGTAGATTTACCTTCAGGGGTGTCATCTTTTAGTGATGATATCATGGCATATTCTATTAAATCTGATTTGTCGATTCCATCGACATTTATAAAATCACTAGCTAACCTATTTCCAAAGGTTATTGTTCCTGTTTTGTCTAGAATCATTGTATCAACATCACCACAAGCTTCTACAGCCTTGCCTGACATTGCTATGACATTGAATCTAGTAACCCTATCCATACCAGCTATACCGATTGCGCTAAGTAATGCACCAATTGTAGTAGGGATTAGGCAAACCATTAAAGCTATTAATGTAGAAACTGAAATTTTTACATTAGAATAGTTAGCTATTGGATATAGGGTTATGATAACTATCAAAAATATAATAGTTAAGGAAACCAACAAGGTATTTAGAGCAATCTCATTTGGTGTTTTTTGTCTAGAGGCTCCTTCTACAAGAGAAATCATCTTATCCAAAAATGATTCACCAGGATCTGAGCTTATACGAACTTTAATCCAGTCTGATACAATAAGTGTACCTCCCGTCACTGAAGAAAAATCTCCTCCACTTTCTTTAGTTACTGGTGCAGATTCACCAGTGATTGCAGATTCATCAATACTTGCTATACCTTCAATTATTTCACCGTCATTAGGGATTATTTCGCCTACTTTTACTAAAACTATGTCTCCTTTTTTTAGGTCATTACTAGAGATTTCAATTTCTTTTCCATCATCTAAAATTTTTCTAGCCTTAGTATCCTTTTTTGTTTTTTTCAATGTCTCTGCTTGTGCCTTTCCCCTACCTTCAGCTACGGATTCGGCGAAATTTGCAAATAGTAAAGTTATAAACAAAATAATGGAAACAAGCATATTGTATTTACTTGCATTGTCGCTTCCATCATTTATCAAATTTGGGAAAAAAGCAAGTAATAGACAAATTATAAATCCAATTTCTACTACAAACATTACAGGGTTTTTTATCATATACTTAGGATTTAATTTTAAGAATGCCCCTTTAATAGAAGTCTTCATTATATCTTTACTTACAAATTTTGTTTTCTTATTAACCATATTTCCTCCTATAGTACCAACCATTCTGCTATTGGTCCTAAAGCTAGTACTGGCAAAAATGTTAGTGCTGCAAATATATAAACAATTATTACTAAAATAATTGAAAAAGTTAAGTTATTAGTTTTTAATGTTCCAGCAGTTTCATTGATATCTATTTTTTTAGAAAGATTTCCTGCTATTGCTAACTGGATAATAATAGCTAAATATCTTCCAAAAAACATTACTAATCCACAAGTTATATTCCAAAAGATTGTATTGTCAGCCAAACCTTCAAAACCAGAGCCATTATTCGCTGCTGATGAAGAATATTCGTATAGTATTTGACTTAGTCCGTGGAATCCTGGATTAGTAATACCCTCAAGTCCAGGATTTATACTAACTGCTAGTGCAGAAAAACCTAGAATCAAAAGTGGGTGAATGATAATTGATAAAGCTGCAAGTTTCATCTCATTACCTTCAATTTTTTTACCTAGATATTCCGGTGTCTTACCAATCATAAGACCGCATATAAATACTGCTAAGATAGCATAGATTAACATATTCATAAGTCCTACACCTGCTCCACCAAATACAACATTTAACATCATGTGAAGCAAAGGAACTAGGCCACCCAAAGGTGTAAGTGTATCATGCATATTGTTAACAGTTCCAGTAGTAAATGACGTTGTAACTGTTGTAAATAATGAAGATTGGGCAATACCAAAACGCATCTCTTTTCCTTCCATATTTCCCATATTGTGAGATATTCCAGAAAGACTTGCCCCGTTTACACCATTAAGCTCATTATGATAGCAAATACCCAAGCCTATTACAAATAATATGGACATGGCAATAAATATTGACTGGCCTTCTTTGCCCAGCCAAACTTTCTTAGCCATAGCTTTATCTGTGTGCTCTGGTATTTGTTCATTTTCACTTGCTGATTTTTTAATAAACTTATCATGTGCCATCTTTCCAAAAATGAAAACACATGATCCTGGCAATAACATCATAGAAATTAATTCTATAATATTTGAAATAATATTAGGGTTTTCAAAAGGAGTTGATGAGTTGGCTCCAAAAAATCCTCCACCATTAGTACCCAAATGTTTAATTGCCTCCAAAGCAGCTACAGGACCAGCACCAAGTTCTTGGTTTTTGCCCTCAATAGTTTTAATTAAGATATTAGAATTAAAGTTTTGGATAACTCCTTGAGACACCAATAATAATCCAACAATAATAGATGCTGGTAATAAAAATCTTGTTATGATTTTTATAAAATCTACAAAGAAGTTTCCCATCTTCTCTCCAAGTATTCCTCTTATCATTGCTACGCAAGCTGCATATCCACTAGCTGCTGAAGTGAACATCATCATAATAACCACAAACATTTGAGAAAAATATGACAAGCCTGATTCACCAGCATAGTGTTGCAAGTTAGTATTAGTCATAAAAGAAATAATTGTATTAAAAGCTAAAGTTTCCTCCATAGAGCCTATTTTATTTGGATTAAATATCCCTATAGATTGAATTCTAAGAACTAGATATGAAAGTAGAACCAAACACGCATTTAAAAGAATCAATGACAATGCATATTCTTTCCAGTCCATATCACTTTTTTCAATCTTTAAAATTTTAAAAATTCCTGAATCCACTTTATCAAATAAAGGATCAGCGAATGTTTTTTTATTGTTAGTCATTTTATATAAGTAATTTCCACATGGAAATATAATGACTAAGAATATTAGTAATGTTAATAATATTTGTAACATAATCTCTCCTACTTACACAATTTTCTTACGAAAATATATATTTTTTATTTGTGCCATATATTGCTAAATTTCCCAAATTTTTACTAGCAGGTTCATAGCAAGGGTCTAATGCCCAAGCAGCCCTGAAGTGTTTCATAGCCAATTCATGGTTTCCTCTTATTTCCATCAAAATACCTAACAAATTGTGAGGAACTGGACTATGTGGATATTCTTTCATTTTATCTTTTACCAATTCTAAACATTCGTCAAGGTTTCCCAAATCAATTTTTAATTTTATTAAGGAACAAAAATCATTCAAACAATTATTAAAATCACATTTAGTTAAATTCATAATTTCCTTCATACTTATCTCCCAAAACTATATTTAAAATTTCTCAGGGTTAATCAGTGCATAAAACAAATAGCATAAAACCCCTAAAATAACAATTAATAATAGTAACATATAAACCTCCACAATAATTAATTACTTGTAATTTTTTTATCTATCCAATGGACAAATAATTTTAATATTAAAAATGAAATGATAATTATAGCTATCATAATAAGGTCTAACATTAATCATTCCTCCTATTCTCTAACTATATGTGTAATATACCAACTTTTACCTTAAAATAGTTTTAAAATATACACCATAGACATTAAAATTGTATTAAAATTCACTGATTTTGCCTTTTTTTTAATATATATAGTAAAATAAAATCAGAAATAAATAAATAAGGATAATTTTATGGAAAAAAAAGGTGAATTGACAATCTTCTTCGGATACTGTGCAGGTGTCGGCAAGACATACAATATGCTAGAAGTTGCCCACGAAAAGTACCTAGAAGGCATAGATGTGGTTGTTGGTTATGTAGAACTTCATGATAGAAAAGATACTCTAGCATTAATGAATGGTCTAGATATAATAGACTATAAAAAAATAAACTATAAAGATCATATTTTTAATGAACTGGATATAGATAAGGCCCTAGATAGAAAACCTGACATCATATTAGTAGATGAGCTTGCCCATACCAATGCACCAGGCAGTAGACATAAAAAAAGATACCAAGATGTAGAGGAATTGCTTAGAGCAGGCATTGATGTATACACAACATTAAATGTCCAACACCTAGAGAGCCTTCATGATATAGTAGAATCAATTACTAATATAAAAGTAAATGAACGTATACCTGATTATGTTTTTGATAATGCTGACCATATAAAAATAATAGATATTGAAGTAGAACAATTAATTGAAAGATTAAAAGAAGGAAAAATATATAATTATTCCCAGTCTAAAAAAGCCCTAGATAATTTTTTTACTATAGATAATCTTATCTCGCTTAGGGAAATAGCTTTAAGAAGATATGCTGATAAAATAAATTTATATACTGACGAAAAAAATAAACCATTTTTAAAAGAACATATACTAGTGTGTCTTGGCCCATCACCTACTAACCAAAAAGTAATCAGAACTGCTTATAGGATGGCTAACTCTTTCCATGCAGAGTTTAGTGCCCTATATGTAGAAACATCTGAAAGCAAAAATTTTTCTAATACAGAAAAAAATAACTTACAAAAAAATATAGACTTGGCTAAACATCTAAAAGCTAATATCGTTTCTTCTTATGGTGATGATATATCATTTCAAATTAGCCAATATGCAAAACTTAGTGGAGTATCAAAGCTTGTCTTGGGAAGATCCTCACAGAAAATATCATTTTTGAATAAAACAACTATAATTGATGAGATTACTAAGGATGCTCCAAATCTTGATATATTCATAATCCCTGATGCTAACAGTGAGTATAAGAAAAAAAATATAAGGCTAGATGAATTTGTGCATTTTGATAGAGAAGATCTGATAGTAACTTTGCTCATACTGTTAGCTACAACTGTACTATCTTATGCCTTATTTATTTTTGATTTTAATACAACTAACATAGTTTTGCTTTATACTCTATCATCCTGCATAGTTGGATACACAACAAAACACCCTATATACAATATGCTTGCTCTCTTGCTAAATATATTTATTATAGATTTTATATTTATACCACCCTATTATTCTTTGAGGATTTACTCAAAAGAGTATCTGATGATATTTATAATAATGATCATAGTTTCTTTTTTCATTAGCCTAATGCAAAATAGACTAAAAAAGGAAAATATACTAACAACTCAGCAGTCACACAGCTTAGAGGTTCTGCTTCAAACAAGCCAGAGATTGCAGCTAAGCAAAAACTATGATGAAGTAATGTATGAAACCTGCTATCAACTACATAAGCTCCTAAACAAGGTAATAATATTTTATCCTGTTTTCAAAAGCTCACTTTTGTCGCCAATAATTTATAACCCAAAAAACGTCGCAAATATGAAAGAAATATATTTGCAAGACTCCGAGAAAACTGTAGCAAAATGGGTATTTTTAAATAATGATAGTGCTGGTGCAGGCACAAATACTCTAACTAATGCTAATGGCTTATATTTTGCCATTAGAAAAAATAGTGCAGTCTATGGCGTTGTCGGCATAGATATGTCAGATAAAAGTATCGGTAGTCAATTGTCAGTAAATGATAAATCTCTGCTTATAGCCATGCTAAACGAGATCGCTCTGGCAATTGATTCATTGGAAAATAAGTCTTGCTATATAAACCTTAATAAAAATTAATATTATAACTTCATAATTTTTCTATTGAATACTTTGCTATATTATGGGGGTATTTTTATGTCCGAACTAATGAACAAATAATAAAGTATTAAGATCATTTCATTATCAATATATAAATGGGCAAATCAAAACTACCAGCTCAGCTGGTAGTTTTGATTATAATATAAAAAGAGGTATGCAATGGTTATTTTAAAGAAGATTTCATTTTCAAATGAGGAAGTTGTTTATGAGTATTACCCGGAAGGGAAAACTGAATTTCTGGGTGTAATCGTCGCAGATTTAAAAGAAAGAAAAGTTTTCCTTAAAGAAAGCTCGGAAAAGGATTTCTATAGAGAAATAATTGGATCAGAACTTAATGATACGAGGTATAGTATTAATAAGATGTGAGTTGAAAATGGCGAAGAGCCGTATACTGAAGAATTGTACATTTGTAATCCTGATAAAGATTATGGTGGTTATGTATATGCAGAAAAAGCTCTATCTAAACTTGAAGAATTTCTTGAAACTAATAATTACAAAGATTAATGTATAGTTGCTTGGTATTAGCAAAAATTATGTTACTAAATTTTTATAGATTTTTAAAATTTTAATTCAAAAGAATGTAAAGAAAAATCTATAGATATGAGTGGAGATTCAGCCATTCAAATATTTTATCACAAGTATATTTGTGATAAAATACTAGACAAGAATACTTTATCTTAATATAGAGAAAGCAATGGAGGAAATTATGATTGAAAAAATTATTGACGACAATGAAAATATATTGTGGCGAGGAAAGCCCAATGCTTTTCTTTATATTGTAGGCAAGCCAAGCATTTATTTAATTGCATTAATTTGGGGGATTTTTGACTTCTTTTTTATATCTATTTTTTTTAGAGAATTTAGCTTTATGAATGGATTTTTTATAATTTTCTTTATAATTCATCTTTTTCCTGTTTGGTTTGCAATTTTAATGCCCATCTATAGGGTTTTAAATTATGGAACAATTGAATATGCAATTACAGATAAGAGAGTTTACATCAGCCAAGGCATTTTTGGAAGAGATGTAAATAATTATGAGCACAGAGAGCTTACAAATTTGAAAGTAGATGTAAATTTTATGGAAAACATCAAGGGACTTGGCACAATTATCCTAGTTTATAATGGCGAAGGTGGTAATTCATCTTACAGCTTTAAGACTGACGCAGATAAATTTATTTCCATAAAAGATCCCTACGATGTCTACAAACTTCTTAAAAAAGTATCTCTCGATGTTGCAACAGACCAAGCCTATCCAAACGCCTATAGACCAAAAGAGAATGAAGGCTACAACACAAAATATAAAAGATAACTTAAAATGCAACAAAAATGTCACTGAGAAAATTTTCATGTCAGAATTTTTATCGGTGACTTCTGATTAATGAGGGAAATTTCTGTAATATTTTATTTTAATAGAGCCTTCTTTGCCTTAATTTTTAATAAATAAGAATAAATAATAAGTTATAAGAAAGAGTTGACAGGTGATGCATATCCTATGTTACCTTCTAAATATTCTTTTACTATTTTTTGTTTGAATTCTAAATTGTATTTTGACATTAAAAGACCGCAGCATGAAGCTACGGTCTAATTTTTTGTCCAAATGTAAACCACTTGGAACTATTATTCTATTTATTCTTTTTTACAAATGTTCCCATTTTAATCCCAGTTACAGTTTTTGATCTTCTGTAACTGTTGATTTTACAAAGTTTTTAATTTTTCAGGTTAATTTGTGAGGAAAAATGGATGAAATAGACGAAGTACAAAAAAGCCCGCAGTGAGGCGTACCTTAGTACGCCGCAACGAGGGCTTTTTGAAACGAGTCTAGTTCGCCATTTTTACCACAAATTTATTCCCATTCTTCTTTTCCAAACGTCCGATATATCCCAAACCATTCAAAATACTAGGTTCTATTTTTTCTAATATAACTAAATCCACCTAATTATAGGACGTTTTCAGATTTTTAGTCCCGTCCCAGTCCCAGTACCGGAGAAAGATTGTTTTAATATAATATCTGTTAATCTTGTTTATCCAGTTTTCAAATTAATCTCACTTCGAATTTACTTCATTTTTACTTTTTGCTTTGTGGGTTTAAATCTAAATATATTACTTGGTAATTATCCAGCCTATGGATATAAGACAAAATATCTACAGAACCTAAAGCAAGGAGATTTTGTTAAAATATTTGGAAAAGTAAAAACAAATATTGATAATAACGGGAAAGAACATAAAAATGTTCGTATTCTGTCTTCTAAGATATTAAAAGCAAAAGAACAAGTAAGGAGTCAAGGCAAGGATAAAAAGTCCATATTAGGGCAAATAAATAGCTTTAAGGCAGAGGACAAATTTAAGTAGTGATACAGAAAAATATTTTAAAGCTATTTCAGGATACGACACATGTGGAGACGGTGGTGTTATTGTCAAGAAAATATAATAACAAGTTATAAAAGTGTTGAAATAGGTGCTTTTAGGATTTTAAAAGAAATCAGTTCTATAATAAATTAAAAATCGTGTTGGTAGAAAAATCGTCTACTTCTACCAACACGATTTTACAAAGAGCCAGTACTTACATCTCTTTTTCTCCTATAAAACTATTGTATCTTGATACTTTAAGGAGTTTCAATTATTCGATCTGTTAATTGTCATTTTTTCGGATCTAATCTTAATAAAATAGCATTAATGGCGACGATGACTGTTGACACAGACATTAGGATTGCTCCTAATGCAGGGCTTAATGTGATACCAATAGGAGCCAAAATTCCTGCAGCTAGAGGGATAGCTATAAAGTTATAGCCGGCTCCCCAAAAGAGATTTTGTTTCATTTTACGAGTTGTTTTGTGTGCTAATTCAATGAATGATTCAATATCTCCTGGATCAGATTGAGTCAAGATAACATCAGCTGAATCCAATGCCACTTGAGTTCCTGCACCTATAGCTATACCAACGTCTGCTAAGGCAAGAGAAGGGGCATCATTGACACCGTCACCTACCATGATAACTTTTTTTCCTTCATCTTTAAGTGTTTTTACTAACTCATATTTGTCTTGTGGAGATTGATTTGATCTATATTCAATCTCTAAATCTTCTGCCGCGCCTTGAGCCGCTTTTTCATTATCACCTGTTGCCATAATTGGCTCTATATTGTTATTTTTAAGAGCTTCTATTAACTCTTTACTGGTTTCTTTTAATTCATCCCCCAAAGCTACAGCACCAATGGCATCATCGTTTTCTACTAAGACACTGAGAGTTGCTCCTTTTGGAATATCCATATCTAGATTACGTCCGTATGCTTTTTGACTGATTAATTGGTATTGGTGCCCATTGGCTTTACCTTCTACGCCAGCACCGGAAATTACATCAATAGAATCAAAGGATACTGGACTTATACCTTCTTGGTCGGCGAAGCTTATAATTGATTGAGCAATAGGGTGACTAGACCCTCCTTCAATACCTGCCAATAGTGAAATGATTTCTTCTTTCGTATATTTTTCATTAAGAAGTTTTACATCTAATACTTTAAACTCACCTGTTGTTAAAGTACCTGTCTTATCTAAAATCATCACATCTGCATCTTGAGCTATTTCTAAAGATTCTCGGTCTTTTACTAGTAAGCCACGACTTGCCCCTAAGCTTGTGCTACGAGCGGTGACCAATGGAATAGCTAGACCCAAAGCGTGAGGACAAGCTATAACTAATGTTGTGATAGCAAATTTTACTGCCGTTGGGATGTCCGCTATAAGCGTCCATACTACAAAAGCTATTAGTGCGACAATGACCGCAATATAGAAGAGCCACCCTGCAACCTTTTGAGCAATATTTTCTGCTCTGGATGGCTGACTTTGAGCTTGGCTGATTAAATTCTGAACTTGAGAGATGAAGGATTGATCACCTGTCTCATTCACTTTAATATAAAGAACCCCTTCTCCATTTGTTGAGCCTCCGATTACTTCATCGCCAGGACCTTTTTTAACTGCTTTTGATTCTCCAGTCAAAAGAGCTTCATTTACACGTGATTCGCCACGCTCGATAGTTCCGTCTGCTGGCACATTTTCTCCAGCTTGAACTCGAATTAAATCACCTACCTTTAAGTCAGCAACTGGTCGTGTTTCTACTGAATCGTCATCTAATACTACATGAGCATCTTTTGGTACTAGCTTAGCCAGTTCTTCTTGTGCATCTCCTGCTTCTCCAATAGCTTTCATCTCAATCCAGTGACCTAATAACATGATTAATAGTAATGAAGCAAATTCAAAGAAAAAATCCATAATTTGTTCACCTGTTACGTAGCTTGCTATTACAGTATAAATACTATATAAATATGAAACACTTAAACCTAAAGAAACGAGAGCCATCATTCCAGGTTCTTTTTGTTTAAATTCGTCAACTGCACCTTGATAGAATGGGCGTCCACCATAAATAATTAATATAGTAGATAAAATAGCTACTACAATATCAGAATATGGAAAAGTAAACTGGAATGGTAGGTCAAACCCAGCCATAGGGGATAAGAGCATAATAATGATTCCTAGTGGCAATGATTTTAAGAAAAGTTCCTTAAAGTTACCGTGATGATGGTGGTCATGCCCACCGTGCCCGCTATGATCATGCCCATTATGCCCGCTGTGGTTATGACCAGCATGATGGTCGTGATGTTGATTCTTATGGTCTCCATGTTCTTCCGTGCTTACGTGATCATGTTTTGAATGATCCATGTCACCATGATTATGGTGACTGTGGGATAAATGTTTGTTGTTATTGTTCATTTTAAATTCCTCCTTATGCTTAATGATGATGTAAATGACATTCGCATTGTCCTTCTGGACAATTGCAATCCACTTCTTCTACTGCGAAAGATTTTTTCATCTCTAATATTCTTTCTAATCGATCTATATCATCGAAGCTTAAGACATGATCTTCAATGATGCTTCCTATTACATTTCCGACTTTCTTATTGCAAATACGGTTAAAAATATCTTCTGCATAATCCCTTACCGCTTCTTTCTCCTCAATATTGGCAGTGTAAATAAACTTTCTACCTTCTTGCTCTGTATTTAGTACGCCTTTTTCAACTAATCGACCTAAAATCGTTTTGATAGTGGATTGTGTCCAGTCCATTTTTTCTTGCAATACGGAAATGACTTTTTTACTGGTTACTCGATCATTTGCCCAAACTACACGCATGACTTCCCATTCTGCATCTGTGATATAAGTATTAAATTCTATTGTGCTCATTCTCCTTTCCACCTCGTCGTTTACAGATGTAAACAAATATGCTCAAAATAAGTTTACTATTGTAAACGAATTATGTCAAGTCTTTTTAATAAATGTAAGCAACGCTTATAGCTTTTTATCTCTCCATTTCTATCCCATAATAATTTTCATAGTTTTTCCTATATTGAACAAGGTCAGAAATTTGTTCTTTATTTAAATAATACTCTTGCATAAAGGCTCATTGAATTAGGGATTTTAGAAAACTGATTTAGAGAGTCTTTAGGTGGCAAGTAGAAAGGCTATGAGTTTAATGCTCATAGCCGTTTTTGCGGGTCTGTAAATAATTTTGTGTATCAACCTAAATCCTGATATAAGGGTAAGGGTTGATACATTTTTTATGTATCAATATTTGTCCATTCCTATATGACTGGACAAATATTGATAATTTGGATAAGATTTGATCCCAGCCTCGTATTCTATATGTCCATATGATGTTCTAACTGTTTTTTTACTAGTACCGTTTCTTGTATTTAAGGATAGTGGTTTTTCTCCATATTCATAGTGTAAATGCTAATCTAATTCTGCTTTTAAAAGTTCTTCCATTGTATCGCCTAGAAGATCTTTTAGAGCTTCTTGAATATCTTGTGCGCTTTGAGGCTGATATTCTTCAATTAACATTTTTGCTTCTTTTTGTTTCTGGTCTTTTTTGGGCATAAAAATTCCTCCTGATTAGTTTTTACTTACCCTAATCAGGAGGTTTCTATACACAAAATTTTACACAGTCTCCGCCATGGTTATTTTTTTCTTTATTTATATTCTCTTTTGTTCATTGAACAACAATCTAATCTTTCATTTCCAAAAGATTTTTTATTTTCTTCTGCTAGATTTTTCAAGAATTTTTTCCATCTATTTTTTATTGATTCAAAGATTTTCATATTTTACCTCCTCGGGTAATTATTTGTAAATTTTCTACAATAATGTTTATACCAGAAAAAAATTATTTTTTCAATTTTTTATCTCTCCACTTCCTTCCCATAATAATTTTTATAGTTTTTCCTATACTGAACAAGGTCAGAAAATTGTTCTTTATTCAGAGAATACTCTTGCATAAGGGTATTCTTTTTTGTAATTACCATACTAATCACCAGAACTTTATTTTGATTTATTAAGAAGTAGGGAATGGATCTGCCATATTTCTTTTGATAATTTTTCTATTTCTTTATTCATTGAATCAATTTCATTTTTGTATATAACACCAGTTGTATTAGTAGCCTTTGCAATCTGATTTATATTATTTGTTGCATTTGAAAGTAACCATTTGAGATGTCAAAATAAATTAATCCTAATAATATGTACGCAAAAAGACCGTAGCTTGAAACTACGGTCTAATTTTTTATCCAAATGTATACCACTTGGAACTATTATTCAATTTATTCTTCTTAACAAATGTTCCCATTTTAATCCCAGTTACAGTTTTTCATCTTCTGTAACTATTGATTTTACAAGATTTTGCTAATGTCCTCTCAGAAACTTTCAGTTTCTTCGCTTAGTTTTGTGCTAGCCCGTCTGGCTATGGGAAGACCCACCACGCGAAGCCCTAACCCTATTTCGTTAGAAATAGCTGGTAGGCCTGGTGCAGTGGCTGAGTGGTCTCGAAAATAACCGATGCTGTTTGACGCCTTACTTTTATCTTTATCTTTGACTGTTATATCCTCTCGAGACCTTTGGTCTCTCGCTTAGTTTTCCGGACTCAGCTTTGCTTCGTCTCGAAAATGACCGATGCATATGCATCGGTCACCCTAAATTCAAGATAATTTGTGAGGAAAAATGGATGAAATAGACGAAGTACAAAAAAGCCCGCAGTGAGGCGTACCTTAGTACGCCGCAACGAGAGCTTTTTGAAACGAGTCTAGTTCGCCATTTTTACCACAAATTTATTCCCATTCTTCTTTTCCAAACGTCCGATATATACCAAACAATTCAAAATACTAGATTCTATTTTTTAGAGTATTACCAAATCCATATAATTATAGGACGTTTTCAAATTTTTAGTCCCATCCCAGTCCCAGTACCGGAAAAATATCAATCTTGTATATATCCTGATTCATTACAATATTTTTCAACTTCTTTTTTGAAACTCTTTAATTTATCTTTAAATCCTGTATGTGCTGATATTAAGTTGCTTACACTCATTTCATTACAAATAAGCAGCTCATTTATTGATAAGTTAAATGACTGAATCATTTGCTCAACTATTATATCTTTAGGGTCATCATATCCTTCAAATTCCCCTTTACAAAAACTCAATAGCACTTTTCCATACCAATTTCTAATAGGACGATACATATGTTTGTGAATATTTTTAATTGAGGTAAATATACTATTTACCTTGATTTCAAAGCTTTCCTCATTAAGAATGTAAAACTTACCTGAAGCATGTGCCATGTCATTTCTTGTATCTACAAGATCAGAAATTATAGAAATTTGTGAATTGTCAAGCTCAATGATTTTAAACAACTTAGAAATATCTTTCTCCGGCATTAGGCTATATACAAAAATAGAATCTGCATCCTCAATTTTAAAATCATTTTCTCTTCCATTATAAGGACGTGCAAAAACAATAGCATCCTTGTACCTATCAACTTCAATTTGAGCAATTTTCCAAGCTGTACAATAAACATAGGTCATAAACAATAGATGCATCCCAAAATAAGCAAACTGATATTGCTCATATTTGTAATTTACTGCAACAACATTTGTTATATTATTAATGTAATTAATGATATCCTCTTCATCATCAGGTTCAATTGGGAGATAAGCTATTATATCCTGTAAGTACGAAACGTCTACGTAATTCAGTTCTTCTATCATATTTATTCTCCCCATACTTTATTAATTACAGTATCTATTTTGTGTTCAAAAATTTCTATTACTTTTTTTGCCGGTTTAACAAAAGATTCTTCTTCATTAATTTTCAATAAAATTCTTTTCTGTTCATTCAATGATGGCAACTCTACTTTGATTTTTCCAAAATTAAATTTTGAAATCTCTTTAAATGTAGCTCCACTTGCTAGAAATTCAATTTCTTCTGTTTTTTCTTTTAATAATAATGCTAAAAACTCTGGTATAACAACATCCGGTTTCTTTATTATAACATTTTTAAATCCTTGATTGGTTGCCAAAGGATGCTTAACTATACCAACTCGACCTATTGTCGCTCTTGTAGATACAACAATCGCTCCAACTGGGAGCATTTTAGCACTTGAATTATCCAAACCTTTTTTTGTAATTGTTCGTACAGATTTATCAATGGTAGTCACATACTCTTCTTGTGGCAAATCAGCTAGTGTTATCCAAGAGATATCTCCACCCCAATAGTCTGGATTTTTTGTGCTAGGTGTCCCTCCTGACATAATTTCAAATAGCTCTGAATCATTCAACGAAGTTGAAACAACAGTTTCATATGATGGTAACTTCGGCAAATAATTGTTCACAATCTTCTTAGCTCCAACAATCATTTCCTGATATCGATTAAGCTCATCGATGATTTTTAGCTGATAATCCAGTCTAGGTAGGGGTAACACTAAGTTTCCCAAATCTTCAAAAGTAATATTAGAAATATTTGTAGTCGTTTTAGCCACAGCTCTAAAATATTTTTTTGCCTCGATAGAATTTAAAATATGGAATAAATACATTGGATGGACTTTTTGATAGTTTACCCTTATCACTCCCATAAATGCACCAAATGTAGCATCTTTATAATTCTCATCGACATATGTTACCCTTCCGACTAACTCTAAGCTATTTGCTAAAGAAATTAAAATATCTCCTTTGAAAACCATTTTATCTGGTTTTGCATAGGATTTTTCAATATAAACTACTTTTTTAAAATCTATTCCATCTGCCTGTGCTGCTCTAGTTGTAATTACATTTAACAAATCATCAGCTTGATCTTTCTGAGCTTTTTTAGGGAATGAAATACCCCTAATAAAAGTGGCAATATTTCCTAATTTTACCATTTCATGAGATTTGCTTTTTTTAACTGTATGAGTTCTATATCTACTGCCAACAAGAATATTTGAGTTTTTATATACCTTATCAAGTGGAATAACTTCAAATCCCACCTTTAGCATATCTTCTACTTGATCATCATCTAATTTTCGATATTCCTCATACTTACTTAAATCACTTGGGGTATCAAGTTTTCTCCTATGATTATCTAATGAATATCCATCACTTTTTACGTCAAAGTACCAAAAATCTTTTCGTTTTTCAGAAGATGAAATCTTTCTATTCACCTTTGTTGCATAAATAATATCTGTCTTAACTCCAGTATATGGCAAAAACACTCCTTGCGGAAGTGATATAACACTTTGCAGCTGACAATTTTCTAACAAATATTCTCTTGTTTTAGTTAAATCTTTGCGAAATAAAAATCCTTCTGGAACAACAAGTGCAATTCTTCCATTTTCAGAAGCACTATCAACAGCCTTAATACAGTGTTGAACACAAATGCTATCTCCATTATTACTTGGCAAATCATAAAGATTACCATATTTAGTTTTTTGAGAGTATGGCATATTTGCCAATACAATATCATATCCTTTATGATGCTCTTCTCCTTTTTCGTCTATATATGTCGATTTACCATCAATTGGATTTGCTAGACTATCCTTCATTTTAATATTACTATGACCATCTCCTGCAAGAATCATATTCATTTTAGTTATTCGAGCAGTATTAGTAATTTCATTCCCGTATACTGTCTTCTCTCTCAACATCTTCAAATTGGCATCTGTTCTTGCCATATTATTATAGATATGCCTAAAACTCTCAATCAAAAATCCTCCTGTACCACAAAACGGATCATAAATAGTTTCACCTATTTGAGGATTAACCAAACGTACCATTGTTTTTACAATATGCCTTGGAGTAAAATATTCACCCAAATCATTTTTGGTAGATGTTGAAGCTTTAAGAAAATATTCAAATGCATCCCCTTTAACATCACTATCAACATCGGTAAGCGTTAATGGATCCAATTTATCCATAATTTCTTTTAGAATGCTCGTATCTCGTATTTGAAGAGGCGTAAATATATCTGTTTCATAAAGGTTATTTAATTTTTCATATACCGTCTTATTTATATATTCTATACGTGTTGAAATCGGAATGTTTTTTATACTATCCCAACTACATGCATTATCAAAATTTGTTTTTATACCACCTTCTCTTTTAATTTGCTCACTTTCACTGATAAGTTTTAAGAAAAGTATATTTGCAAACTCCCCAAAGCGTTCAATACCAGCACGTAAGCCTTCACCTCTAAGCATATTATTTGCTTCATCAAAAATTCTAATAAGTTCCTTTCTGTCATACTGAACCTTAGGACTTACAGTATTAACCTCGTATGTAGATAAATAACGTATCGCAAGAGCTTCACGAATAAATTCATCAACTTCTTCACCATTTAATATTGGTGCACGATTTGCAACAGTATGGAATGCTTTACAAAATACTCCATCTGTTGCAAATACTAATGGTGCGTCTAACGCTCTCGCATAACCAATACCTTGTTCTAATGCAGTATCAATACGTGTTCCTTTTTTCTTAGCCTCAATAACGATTATCGGCTTATCACTATCCTTAGAATATAAAACATAATCCGGATGCTTTCCATCTAGCTTTTTTCTCTCTGATTCTGTTCTAGGTTGTTCAAAAAATACATTCTTATCTTTTCCTTCAAATTTCCAACCAAGATTTTCGAGGTTTCTATCAATAAGCACTCTTGTTTCTGCCTCTAATGGCATTGTATTTGTGTTCATTTTATCGCCTCCTCATTCTTCATTTTATTAATCTCTTCATTTGCAATATCAGTTAATATATACTTCCCTCTTGAGCTAAGCTGATTCAAATACCCATTTTCCTTTAGTTCTCTCACTATATTATTTACTTTTGTTTTCGTAAAACCTAATATATCTGCTATCTCTTGCTGAGATAATTTAACTATTGATTCATCATTAACTTGAATTTGTCTCTGTTCCATACATTCAAGGACTTTAAATTTATCATTAACAAAAAAATTTGATATCATAGCTGCCTCCACTCTTATTGGTATAACTATTATACCAAATAAGTCTAATATTTTCGATATATCAGTTTTGATTTAGAAGTTTTATTCCTACTGAAATTTATTTAATATAAATTTAAATCTTTAATTACTTGATGTTCTCCAGCAATAACGAATGTATATCCCATATTTCTTTTGCTAAATTTTCTATTTCTTTGTTCATTGATTCAATTTCATTCTTATAAATAACACCAGTTGTATTAGTTGCTTTTGCAATCTGATTTATATTATTTGTTGCATTTGAAAGTAGCCATTGGAGATCTCTAAATGGTTCTAGGTCTACAATATAAATTTCTTTTTCTAATACGCATTTCCTAAGAAAATTGGACATTGTTTTGCAATTTGCAAGTTTCATTTTCTTTTCAAATATTTCTTTTTCTTCGTCTGTTAAATATATTTTAAGTTGGTTCTTTCTTGTTCTATTATCCATATTTTTCTCCTTTGCTCATATCTTTTGGGGTCTTAGGGTTCTCCCTAACAAGGTAAAAATCGTAAAATTATATAGCCTTATAAGCTATTGATTTTTTGATTTTTTCGTAAGTGGGTACTCACTTACTGTGCTTGCTACTACTAACAAGTCATTAATTTGATTTCCCATAATTTTTCAAATAGGAATTAATAAGTGTAACTGTAACTTATAAAATAAAAACTTCCAAAATTAGGCGAGCTTGTTTTAAGAGTCTATATCAACACCTTATTATCAAGCCATTAATTTATGTAATCCTAATTTAAGAAGATTTATAACGATTAGTTACAGGTTACAAAGTTACATTTGTATCTTTACTTGATTTGCTGTATCTATTTCTGATTGATTTTCTTTTTGCCATTCTTCTGGCAATAAATTCTTGTCAATTTCTATAAAGTCAGTTTCGTTTTCTGTTTTCTTTTCATAATATAGTTTTACTGGAATTGAGACTCCACTTGGTGATATTCTCTGGGTCTTTGATGATCTAACTGGAATCCATTCTTGAAAATAATTATCCATAATCTCTGAAAAAGATTTTGATTTTATTTGGTAGCCTTGCATGGTTAATTCTTTAAAACAAGTTATATTAGGATCTGCACTTTTCGGCTTATATTCTTCTAAGAAATACCTAATGTCTTCCACATCTGGGTTTAGATATTTAAACTTTTCTTGTTCTTTATACAAGTCTTTTAAAAGATGTTTTGGTATAGTCCATGCATGAGTCTTGTTTTTAAAGATTTCATATCCCAAGGCTAGAGCCTGATTAAAATCTTCTCTTATACGAGACATATATTCTTTATCCGAGAGTTTTTCATTGTTATCTTTATCTGGATATATAGTCCTTATTCTTTGATTCGGGTTACATTCAACGGGTAAATATCTTCTTTCTCCAGTATGGTCATTAAGAAAAGTTCTTTCATTTAATGTACCTATGAAGATACAAGTTCTAGGCACATCTGTGGCATATTTTTCGTAGGGTATTCTTATCCTATCGCTTAATTTTGATAAAAAAGATTTAGCTTCATTAGCCGATTTTGCATTTCTTAAAGCAACAAATTCTTCGATTTCAACGACAGTTTTACCCATAAGGTTCATGACGGCATCCTTACCTTGAATGTTTTCTATTGTACAAAACCAATCATCTGTTATGGACAAGTATCTTGCAAAAGTCGATTTACCTATACCTTGCCCACCAACTAAAACAATCATTTCATCAAACTTAGAACCGGGATTAAAAATTCTTTTTATCATGCCCAATATCATATGTTCCATTATCCAATTGTTAAGCTCTGTATCATCTGCTCCCAAATACTTTGGTAAAAGTTTTCTAATGGCATTTTTATCTCCATTCCATTTTAAATTTTGAAGATATTGCTTTGGCGGACTCACTTCATATTGGTGAGCTACAAAACGAATAGCTTCCCACATTTTATTGGAATTATAATTAATTCCAAAGTGTTTTTATATCTCTAAGCCCAGTCTATTGTTTAAAGAATCATCCCAAAGTCGTATTTGATTTTCCTTTATATTTCTTTCTCCGATGATTTTTCCCTGGAATTTTATTTCATTGGTAAATTTATCAAAGAATATTTGTCCATCAATGATTTTTTGATTTTGACAATATTTGGGATTTAAAATAGCTGTTACAATATTTCCAGTAATTTGTCTAACCGTCCCCTTATCCGTAGTTTGTAAGTCTAAAAAGGCGTAAGTCTGATCTATTTCTGGGAATTTTAATTTAATATCTGTCATAAGCCTTACTCCTCTTCTTTTTACAAGCATCTAATCTCTTTATTGTTTTATATTTATTCTCCATTTTATCCTCCTGTCTGGTATAAATAAGACTCCTGTGGTAAAATGAACTTATCTAGAGAACACTTCTCACAGGAGTGTATGCCTTTACTCTTTGTAGTAGGGGCTTTTTTCTTTTTTGATTTCTTCATATATTTGTAAAATATAGATTAAAATATCAGCTTCATCGTCATTGAGTTTGCCGTACTTTTTAATAACTTTTGCTAGTTGAAATATTTCCTTGGCTATATTGTCAGAAAGTCTGTAATCACTTACTAACTTAACCTGGTGATTTAATAGCATTTGTAGAAAATAATCTTGTTTTTTAAGTCCGCTTATTGCAATTTTTTTGTTTATTAGATCATATTCTTCTTCAGATACTCTGAAATTTTAAATGCGATTTCTTTTTCTATTTTTCTCTTTATTTCTAGTTTTTTTAGAAATATCACCTAATGAATGTCTTCTAAACATCTTTATCATCCTCTTCTAATAAATCTTTCCAGTCATTTGCCTTATTATTTCTTACTTGCGTTAAAGACAGAGCCATTTCTTTTTGCTTGCTAGGGAAAAGATGAGCATACCTATAGGTGATGTCAATCGATTCATGTCCAACCCTATCAGCTATTGCAGTTGCAGAAAATCCAAGTTCAATCAAGAGAGAAACGTGAGAATGTCTTAAATCATGTATTCTAATTCTTTTTACTTGAGATTTCTTAGATCCCCTATCCATTTCATGGTGCAGGTAGCTCTTAGAGAAATTAAATATTAAGTCTTTTGGTTTTAACTTATAAAAACTATCTATATATTCTTTGATTTCATCAGTTAAAAATTCAGGCATAACTATTGTCCTGATACTTTTTTTAGTCTTAGGAGCAGTTATTACATTTTTCCCATCAATCCTTTGTAAAGATTCATCAATTTTTAATGTATGCCTTTCAAAATCAAATTTCTCTTTTGTTAAGGCTAATAATTCTCCCATTCTAAGACCACACCAATACAAAAGTTCAAAAGCATAGAATGATTCAGGTTTATCTTTAATAGCTTCTATAAATCTTTCATATTCATCTTGAGTCCAAAAGAGCATTTCATCAGCTTCTTTCTCTCCCATAGAACCAACATCACGAGCAACATTAGTTTTTAAATTGTAGTACCCACAAGCATGATTTAGGATACTAGATAACTGAGCATGAATAGTTCTCAAATAAGTAGGAGAGTACTTTTTCCCATTCTTATCCTTAATCTTCATAAGCTCATTTTGCCATTGAATGATGGTTACATTATTAATCTCATTAAGCATTAAATCACCAATATAGGGAAGTATTTTTTGATTTACAATTGCTTCTTTTGTCCTCCAAGTATTTTCTCTTATTCTTGGTTTTCTATCTCTCTTATAAAGTTCAAAAAACTCCCTAAAGCTCATCTCAATCGATTCAGAATGTTGATTTAAAAATTCTTGTTCCCATTTTAATGCTTCTTTTTTTGTTAAAAATCCACGTTTTTTCTTAGTTAATTTTTCTCCTTTCCAGTTGGTGTAATTAAATTTACAAAACCAAGTCTTGTTCCCGCTTTCATCTCTAAATGCTGGCACTTTAAACCTCCTTTGCATTTGTTGGTTTATAGCAATACTTTTCCATAAAGTATTCTCTATTTACCTTTCCTCTTTGCACACGATAACCTAATTTAAGTAGATCTTGATTCATATCGTTTATTATCTGATATGCTGTTGTTCTGCTTACATCAAGAAATTCTTGTACATCTTTTGCATTCATAAAAATACCTTTCATAATGTCCTCCTTTTATAGTTTGTAAGGTTCTACATCCTCAAAAAAGGCGAGCATTAATTTATATGTCTTACAATTTTCGTTCAATATCGAACGGTATGTATATATAATAACAGTTCATATTTGTTCTGTCAAGTTTTTTCTATTTATTTTTTTCTAAAATATTCAGATACTTGCAACTATTTACAACAGAACAGTTTTGTTGAGCTTTTGTTCGTTTTGTGATAAAATATTTATAGTTATTATGAAATAAGGAGGAATTAGTTTGATTTCTGGAGAAAAATTAAAAAAGTTAAGACTTATGCGAAACTTAACTCAAAAAGAACTTGCCATTAAGTCTGGTTTGACAGATGCTGCCATAAGAAATTATGAACTTGGAAATAGATCTCCAAGTAAAGAACAATTACAAAAAATATCTGAAGCACTTGATTGTGACATATCAGCATTAATTAATCATGAACCTAATTCTATTTTTGAAATAATGCATATAATATTTGATTATGAAAAAGACATGAAGTTTAGACCGTTGGCAGGCGATGGAGAGATCACTGGACTTTTATCAAATGATGTAGACTTCAATAATTTTCTTATAGAATGGAATGAGATGAGAAAAAAGCATTACAACGATGAGATAACAGACGAGGAATTTGAAGATTGGAAGTTATCTTATCCTAAAAAATCAAGATTTTTAAAATAAAATATGTACGCAAAAAGACCGCAGCTTTTAACTACGGTCTAATTTTTTGTCCAAATGTAAACCACTTGGAACTATTATTCAATTTATTCTTTTTAACAAATGTTCCCATTTTAATCCCAGTTACAGTTTTTAATCTTCTGTAATCGTTGAATTTACTACTTTTTTATTATTGTCCCCTCAGAAACATTCAGTTTCTTCGCTTAGTTTTATGCTAGCTCGTATGGATTTTGGAAGACCAACTACTGAGTAGTCTCAAAAATGACCGAGTCCAGGATCACGGAAGCACCTCTTAGCATCGGTCACCCTAAAATCTCAGAATAATTTATTAGGAAAAAATAAATTAAACGTACGAAGCTCGAACCTCCGAATTGAGTTTTTTTTAATAAGTTTATTTCGACATTTTTACTACCTTTATTACAAATTGCTCCCATTCCATATGTCCATTGATACCGTTTTATATAAATGCCGTAAAACAATGTTTTTATTATCGATTTTAGCCTTATTATCGATCTAATTGCTATTTATCTAATATTTTGTAATAATATTACAAGCACAAATTCTATTTCATCAATGACTAATTTAATCCTATCGCAAGCAACAATTTCCTTTTAATCACCTATCTTAAAGTTTTCATATTATCAATCATCTAGTATGACCTTACAATATTCTTCTATAACAACATCTTCCGCTTTTCGTTTAATATTACGAAGATTATTGTGCCCCGTTAACGAATTTAATGCATTCTCAATGTTATTTACTTCTATTTTGACAGAAGTGTTTTTATATATGTTATTAATCAATTCTTCAGCGACATCATTAATAAACTTTCTTTTTTCATCAACAGAAAGTTCTATAAACCTATATACCATGTCAAATCTAGATTTTAACGGATTTGGTATTAATTCAATATATCTTGTTTTTGACATATTTGATGTAAACACAATGATATATCCATCTAAATTATGTTCTATTCCATGTCGATCAGTAAATTTACCATCCTCAAGCAATTCATAAAAAAAGTGAAATACACTAGGAGTTGCCTTTTCAAATTCGTCAATTAAAATTATTTTAGAGTTTGACAATTTCATTTTATTAATCAGTTCGCCACCTTCTTCACTACCAATATACCCTAATGGGGAGCCTATTAAACTATTTAGTACACCTTCATTTGAGTAATTTCCAAAATTTATTTTTATAAGTGACTGATTGGGATACATAATCTCTGAAAGAATTTTGGCAAATTCCGTTTTTCCTATGCCTGATTCTCCTGTTAAGAAAACAGAAAAAATTTTACGTTGTTTGAGTTTGTTTAATAAGGCAAATTTTTTAAGGTTAAAACTAAAATCTTTTTTAAAATCTTCATGACCTTTTAACTGAACATCAATATTTTCAATTATTTCTTGTAAGCTACCATATGGAAATACTCTCGTTTCACAAATGTTTGTATCATTTTCAATAGATTGTGAAAATAAGTTTTTCTTATATTCGAAAGAAAAGGGGAAATATTTTTTTATTTCATCTTCCATGTCTTCAATAATTAAAAATTGAATCTCCCTATTTCTATTCTGAATTTGCCTTAAAATTATCTCAAAATTCAAAATCAAATCTTTTCTTAATGCCAAAGTGTGTACTAGTTCAGTAATGTCTATGTAACGAATATCTTTGTTAATAAGAACATCCTCAATTTCATCAATGTTAAATTTATAGTTAATATTTTCTGCTCCTGAAAATAAACTTCCAATCGATATAATTTGATATTTTTGATTCATATCTTCAACTATTGATTTTTTATATAGTAGCAAAGAAATAGGACTGACAATTATCTCATTTATAGTAATATCTTCTTCTTTACAATCCTCGCTTACTACAGAATATTCCTCATTTATTTCATCAAACACATAAGGGAACTTATCTAATATTGAATCCTTATTTGAACTATTTATCAAAAATTCTACACTTTTAAAACGCTCAATTAATCTATACAAATATCTTTCAATAAATATTCTATAATATCCATTATCAAGAGCTAATGATGTAATATCAATCATGCACTTATTAATAAAATCATCGTCTAAATCGTCAATTTCATCTAAATTTTGTGCTAAATTAAAAATCAGAGCAATACTAACAAAATTTCGAGAAGAAAACTTAATTTTTAAATCATTAATTTTTTCATGATTATATACATATAACCTTTTATTCATTTTTGGTCTCTCCATTTATTCTTAACTCCTGAATAATTGCGATCACATCAATTAAATGCATCTTTTCATTAAGTTTATTGGGTTCAAAATTGAAAGGAGATATTTCTGCCTCCTCATTAATATAACTATCTTTCATAATATCATCATTCCATCTACTACTAAGATCTTTTTTATAAGAATCAGACATTATCTCTAAGAACTTTGATGAAACACTTTCTTTTTTTGAAAAATCTATCTCTCCCCTATAGATTCCCACTATACTTAGTTTTCCTAGCTGTAAATCATTATGTTGATATCCGTTTTCAAAATTATCATTTGCGCTATAAGGTATTTGAATAAGGCATTTCATGTTTTTACAATCATCGGAAATTTTCTGTTCGAATTGATAATCTATTGTAAAATCGTCCAATATTTTCTGCATCATTTTATTCATATCTATCTCGATATTTTCATCACCTTGATTTCTCAGTTTACTATCCTTCAATACATTCAAAATCATAACTGTATCATCAATGTTTATTCTTCTTAATTCTACATCTCTAAAAAGTATCAGTTGCCCTGATACTATACTTGTTTCTCTATTACTACTTTGTTTTGCAACTTCATACAACTTTCTCAGCAATATTGATTTTGTCGTCTTTACATCAAAATTCTCATAAACACGTTTCTTATAGTTATTTTCTTTTTGTATTGAAGTTTCACCAGATAACATAGCTGTCCTCGACGCTAAAGATGAAGTAGTTTTAAGTAATTCTTCCGAAAACTGCTCCTTCTCAACCATTTTCATTATTTTATTATCAATGAGCATAGCAATTTCATGTACCTTAGAAGTATTTACATAAAACAGATTAAATAAATCTTGCATAGGAGATTTAGTAAGTAATTGTAGATTATAATTTTTATCTACGTAATATTTAGAGATTAGTAAATTAATAAATGAGATTAACGTAAGAAAAGTTAATATCATTGAATTATTTTTCATGTATAATTGATTAAAAAACCTTATATTTACAAGCACACATAAAATTAAAAATGTGATTATAGTCGTAATAATATTCATTTTATTCGATATACTAAATCTAAGTATATTATTGATAATAGTAACCAGAATAAAAACTAAAATAGGAATAAAGAAAAAGATTTTACTTTTATTGTAAAAAACTAGTACTTCGTACATACATAAATATATAAATAAATATATACTCGACAAACATATAATATGTACAACATTTTTCAGACATTTAAACTTCGAAATCCCTCTCATATTCTA
The DNA here is from genome assembly GCF_056590475.1 of Anaerococcus sp. C0059F3. Classification (NCBI taxonomy): domain Bacteria; kingdom Bacillati; phylum Bacillota; class Tissierellia; order Tissierellales; family Peptoniphilaceae; genus Anaerococcus; species Anaerococcus sp. C0059F3. Next base: position 30,007 of record NZ_JBWPWE010000012.1, on the reverse strand, counting down.
AAAAATCTCTCCAATCTTAAATTCTATATACTCACATATCAATCATTAAATTTCAATTTATCTGTAATCTATCTTTCTTTTCTTGACAGAACATAAATGCAATTTTATTTTCTGGATATGTTTCAAATCACATGCTTAAATTATTGAAATATTGAGGTGTGAAGTCTGTTATATTTTTCTATAAATTTTTTCTCATATCGAATTTTTATCTGCTCTGATGTCATATCTTTACAGGTTGTTCCGATTCGCATTGTACATCCAGTAGAGGAGAATCCATAATTCTTTTGACAATAAATATGATGATGACCTTTATTTATATGAATTACTATTAGAGTTTTTCCTTCATCAAATTTTAATTCTGAACTGATTTCATCTTGTGGGTTCGGTTCTATTTTAGTTGTTATAACATCAGATATTTTTCTAAGAATTTCATCAACTTTATCCACACCAACTACAACACCATCATCTTTTACTCCTATAATAATTGATCCTCCTGCACTATTAAGGAAAGATACTATTTCCTTTGTAATCGTATCTGTGTATTTTTCTTTTAATTCAATTGTTTCTGATTCGATATATCGGCTCATTGTAGTCCTCCTCAATTATAATTATTATATCATATTTACGACAGTACAAGAATTCAAACCGACATTTTATTGTCGCATTATTTATTTGTTTGCTAAGTTATATAAAATATGTACGCAAAAAGACCGCAGTTTGAAACTACGGTCTAATTTTTTGTTCAAATGTAAACCACTTGAAACTATTATTCAATTTATTCTTTTTAACAAATGTTCCCATTTTAATCCCAGTTACAGTTTTTAATCTTATGCAACTATTGATTTTACAAGATTTTTTGTTTTTTTGCTACTATTCCCACTCGATTGTTCCTGGTGGTTTGCTGGTTATATCATATACTATCCTGCCTACTCCTGCTACTTCGTTTATCATTCTGTTTGATAAAGTTTGTAGGAGGTCGTATGGGAGGTTGGCGGCTTCTACTGTCATGGCGTCGGTGGATGTGACGGCTCTGATTGCTACTACGTTGTCGTAGCTTCTGGCGTCGCCTTTTACTCCTACGGTTTTGATTGGGGTCCAGACTGTGAAGTATTGCCAAATGTCTTCATTTAGGCCAAAGTTTTTGACTTCTTCTCTTAGGATGGCGTCGGTTTCTCTGACTATCCTTAGTTTATCTTCGGTGATATCGCCCATGACTCTGATGCCGAGGCCTGGTCCTGGGAATGGTTGACGCCATACCATGTCGTGTGGGATGCCGATGGCTTCGCCTACTGCCCTTACTTCGTCTTTGAAAAGCATTCTTAGTGGTTCTACTAGGCCTTTGAAGTCCATGTCTTCTGGTAGGCCGCCTACGTTGTGGTGGCTTTTGATGACGCTTGCCTTGTCTTTGCCTGATTCTATGACGTCTGGATAAATTGTGCCTTGAACTAGGTAGGAAGCTCCGCCGATTTTGTGGGCTTCTTCTTCGAAGACTTCGACAAAGTGGTTGCCGATGATTTTTCTCTTTGTTTCTGGATCTGACACTCCTTTTAGGAGGTCTAAGAATTCCTTAGACTTGTCTACCATTTTGACATTTAGGCCAAGATTTTTGTAGGTTTCCATTACAGATTTGGCTTCATCTTTTCTTAGAAGACCGTGGTCTACAAAGATACATTGGAGGTTATCTCCTATGGCCTTTGAGACAATTGTTGCTGCAACTGAGCTATCTACACCGCCTGATAGGCCGCAAATCATCTTTTCGCCAGCGTATTTTTCTTTGATTTCTGCTATGATTTCTGTAGCAAAGTCTGCCATTTTCCAGGTTTTTTCTGCCTGGCAAATGTTTAAAACGAAATTTTCTAGAATTTCCCTGCCGTATTCAGAGTGGACTACTTCTGGGTGGAATTGAACTGAATAAATATTCTTTTCAGTATTTTCCATGGCTGCCACTTCTGTGTTAGCTGTTTTTGCAATTGCCTTAAAGCCTTCAGCTATGTTTGCTACCCTATCTTTGTGATTCATCCAGATTATGGATTTTTCTGGGATATTTTTAAATAATTCTGATTTATTATCTACAATTAATTCTGTCTTGCCATATTCTGCAAGCTTTGGAGTTTCAACAGATCCACCATATAATTGGTTTATAAATTGGTGACCGTAGCAGATTCCTAAAACTGGCACGCCTAGGTCAAAGATTTTTTCATCTGCCCTTAGGCTGTTGGCGTTGTTTACAGATTGAGGACCACCTGTTAGGATGATGCCTGCAAGATTATTTAGGTCAAGGTCATTTAAATCAGTGTCGCAGTCGTGGATTTCTGCAAAAACGCCCATTTCCCTGACACGTCTTACTATTAATTGGTCGGTTTGGCCGCCAAAATTTAATACTAGGATTTTTTCTTTTGCCATATTTTCCCTTCCTTGTCTTAGCTCTTTTCTTCCCTTTCTTCTGGGAATTTTTCGAAGTAATATTGGACAATTTCTGTCGCTGTTTGCTCGATTGTATTTTCTGTTACATCAATTACCTTGCAATCAAGGTCTTTGAAGACTTCCTTGGCATAGGCAAGTTCTTCTCTGATTCTTTCCTTGTCAAAATACTTGCTTTCTCCAACAATGCCCATGGTTTTGGTCCTCTCAGCCCTGATGTTGGATAATTTATCAGGATCAATTACAAGACCAATTACCCTGTCAGGGTCAACCTCAAAGAGTTCCTGAGGTAGTTTGGATTCTGGGACTAGGGGTAGGTTTGCTACCTTGAAATTTTTGGTGGCAAGTATCATGGTTGTAGGTGTCTTTGATGTTCTAGATACGCCAACAAGGACAATATCTGATTCCAAAAATCCCCTCGGATCCTTGCCGTCATCGTATTTTATAGCAAATTCTATGGCGTCAATCATCTTGAAATAGCCCCTAGAGAGGGTCCTTGTAAGGCCAGCCTCTCTGATGGCTTTTTTGCCAGTTAATTGCTCAAACTTGTTGATTCCATAGGAAAGAATATCGAGTACAGTTATGTCTGCTTTCTTTGCCCTATCCCTTAAATGAAGGGCCAAATCCTTGTTTGCAACTGTCATAACTATCACAGAATCATCATCGAGGTCGTCCATGATTTCGTCGATTTCTTCTTTGGTTTTTATATCCGGTTTTCTTATTACCCTTGTTTCTAGGTCTGGAAATTGGCTAGTAACAGATTTCATATAATTGATTGCAGTCTCTCCTGTCGAATCACTTATAATTACAATCGTCAAACATTCGTCCATTAATTCCTCCTATCTTACTATCTCAGAAATATCAAATATTAGGTCCATTCTCCTTTTTAGAGAATTTAGCATGGCTAGTCTGTTGTTTTTAACTTCCTCATTGTCTACATTTATCATTGTATTGTCTAGGTAGTTATTGCCTACAAGGCTGGTTTTTTGGATATTTTCTAGCTCTTTTTTATAGTCGTCGCTGCTTGCAAGGCCTAAATCTTCAAGATTAGAAATTTCCTCAAAGAACTTTCTTTCAAGGTCTGTTTCAAGAAGGTCTTGTCTTATTTCTGTCACTTGGCTATCTTTGGCGAGATTATTTATCCTAATTAGGTAAGAAAGTGAATCGTCACTTTCTTCTATAAATTCACTTACAGCCTTAACTTTTTCGGTCATTTTTAAAATATTTGTAAAGTCTGTATTTATTACTGAATTTACTATATCATACCTATATCCATCATCTAAAAGCTTATTTTTTAGCCTATCTTTGATGAAGGTTAGACTTTCGTCCATGGTTTTGTCATAGTCAAAGGCTAGGGCGTTGGTTTCTGTATAAACCAAAAGGGCCTCAGCTATTAGCTTTTTGATGTCTACGTCAATGCCATTTTCTAGGATAATGTTGATTATACCTAGGGCCGCCCTTCTTAGACCGAATGGGTCACGACTTCCTGTTACATAGTTTTCTATTGCATAAAGACCAACTATAGAGTCCATCTTATCTGCTATGGCAAGGAGGATTCCTGCTACAGATTTTGGAGTCTCTGAGTTTTGGTTCTTTGGTAGGTATTGTTCCTTGATGGCTGTGGCAACTCTTTGGTTTTCTCCAGATTTTAGGGCATAGATTGCACCCATAGTTCCCTGAAGCTCGGTAAATTCTACTACCATCCTTGTAACAAGGTCTGCCTTTGCTAGATAGGCTGCTCTTTTTGCATCTTCTGCTATATCGTCACCTAGGTTTAGTTCTTTTTGGTAGCGACTTACAAGGTCCTCAAGCCTCTTGGTTTTTTGGCCCATATTGCCAAGGCCTTCGAAAAATACAAGGCTATCAAGGTCTTTTACATAGGATTCAAGCTTAGTTTCAACATCTAGGTTGTAGAAGAATTTGGCATCTTCTAGCCTTGCAACTAGGACTTTTTTGTTGCCTTCAATTACATTTTGACTTTCATAGTCATCCCCATTTCTAACTAGGCAGAAATATGGAAGGAGCTTTTTCTTATCGTCGAGGATTGGGAAATACCTTTGGTGGTCCTTCATTGGGGTTGTGATTACTTCCCTAGGGAGTTCTAGGTAGGAGTGATCAATTTCGCCAACTAGAACTGTTGGGTATTCAACTATATTTACTACCTCATCTAGGAGGTCTTCGTCTTTCATGTATTCTCCTCCAACCTGGCTTGATAGGGAGTTTAGGCCTTTAAGTATTATATCTCTCCTGTCCTTACCCCTTAGGATGACGTAGTTTTCCTTTAATTTTCCTTCGTAATCAGAAATTTTGTCGATAAGAATCTTATCAGAGCCAAGTGTCCTGTGGCCCTTTGTGATATTGCCGACTTCGATGCCTTCAGCATCAAAAGATAAGATTTTATCGTCAAGTAGGGATACAAACCACCTAATTGGTCTGGCCCATCTGATTGATTTTCCGCCCCATCTCATTGATCTTGGAAAGGAAATTGACTTTACAAGTTCATAGACATTTTCTTTTAGGAGGTCTTCTAGAGATTTAGATTCTTCCTTTTTTTCTACAAAGATATAGTCTTCGCCTTTTTGTTCTTTGATAATGACATCTTCGATGCTTGCCTTTTGGCCTTTTAAGAAACCTAGTAGGGCTTTAGATGGGTTTTTATCGGCATCATAGGCGATTTTTACACTTGGTCCTCTCACAGAAACGACTTCAGCTTGGGAGGCTTCTGCTACATTTTTTAGAAGAACCATAAATCTTCTTGGTGTAGATTCGATTTCGATTTCTTCATAAGATAATTTATTTTCAGATAAAAGTTTTTCAAACTTTTCCCTTAGTTGGGTCTTGGTGGATTTGACATAATCAGAAGGTATTTCTTCCACACCAATTTCTAATAGATAATTATGCATGCTCTTCCTTTCTTAAGAGAGGAAAGCCAAGTTCTTCTCTTTTTTCGATGTATTTTTCGGCTACAAGACTTGATATATCCCTAACTCTCTTGATATAGTGATTTCTTTCTGAAACAGAAATAGCACCTTTGGCATCAAGGGTGTTAAAGGTATGGCTGGTTTTTAAAACATTATCGTAGGCTGGATAAATCAAGCCAAGTTCGATAAGTCTTGCCGCTTCTTTTTCGTAAATATTAAATAGGGTTTCTAGGGTTTCGTTGTCTGCATCCTCGAAAGAATATTTGGAATTTTCATATTCTGGGAGTTTGAAAACATCACCGTAAGTTAAGTTATCTGACCACTTGATGTCATAGACATTGTCTACATCTTGAAGATACATACAAATCCTTTCAAGACCTATGGTTATTTCTCCACTTTCCAATGCGCAGTTGATACCGCCTACTTGTTGGAAATATGTAAATTGAGTTATTTCCATCCCGTCAAGCCATACTTCCCAACCAAGTCCCCAAGCACCTAGGGTTGGGCTTTCCCAGTTGTCTTCAACAAACCTAATATCGTGTTTTTTGGGGTCAATGCCTATGGTTTCTAGGCATTTTAAATATAAATCTTGGATATTAGATGGGGTTGGTTTTAATAAAATTTGCATCTGGTGGTGTTGGTAAAGTCTGTTCGGGTTTTCTCCATACCTACCATCTGCAGGTCTTCTGGATGGCTCAACATAGCAAACCTTCCATGGTTCAGGACCTAGGGCCCTTAAAAATGTGTGAGGGTTCATTGTTCCTGCACCCTTTTCGATGTCGTATGGAATCATGACTGAACAGCCCTGTTCTTTCCAATACTCCTCTAGTTTTAATATTAAATCTTCAAAGTACATTTACATTCCTTTCGAGTGCCTTTTTGACCCATTCTAAGGAAGGATAAGTCCCTAGATCTAGGTTACTAAGGCAATAGTCTATTATTATTTTGCCGATTTTCGGATAGTTTTCTACCAAATTTATATCTTCAAGGTCTTCTGATCTGGTATATAAAAGTTTGTTAAAATATACAAATTCTTCATAGGTCATAAAGACCTTGTCAAAGACTTGATCTTTACACTCATCACAAATAACTGATGATTCTGATGGGGAAAAGTACAAATATTTGCCCCTTATATTTTTACCGCAAATCCCACAAGTTTTAAAGTTTGGTTTGAAACCTGAAAAGGAAATATATTTGAGAAAAAATCCCAAAAATATATTGACATAGTTTTTACGGGCCTTCTCAAAGGCATCAAAGCTATTTGTAAGGAGGGTAAAAACAGTCTCTACCTGGATATGGTCGATAGTCCTTAATAAAAGGTCGCAAATCGCTGACTTATATAGTATTATATCAAAGTTTTTATTTGATTTGTAGTAGGGATTTATCACAAGTCCTTCTCTTAAACCATAAAAGTCCTTACCGGACCTATATAGGTCAAAAGATGCCAGGATAAACCTGTTTGTTAGGGCTAGGTTTTTAGAATTTTTCTTTAAAACTCCCTGGCAGTTTATGGAAATTTTTCCCATATCTTTTGTGAAAACTTCGATAATTTTGGAAGATTCCTTGTATTTAAATTCCCTGAGGACTATACCCCTTATGTCCTTAAGGTCTGCCGTAGCCAAACCTATCCACCAACTTTTCCTTCTTGCGCCAATCTTTTTCGACCTTGACCCATAGCTGGAGGTTGACTCTAGAAGCTAAGAAATCTTCTATCTCACGTCTGGCGTCGATGCCGATTTGCTTTATCATTTGGCCATTTTTGCCAATTACGATTTGCTTGTGGGAATTTTTCTCAACAATAATTGTCGCCCTGATGTCAATAAGGTCCTTATCGTCCCTTTCTTTGAAATCGTCAATTCTCACTGCAAGACCGTGGGGAACTTCTTCTGACAAGAGTCTTAGTGCCTTTTCCCTGATTATTTCTGAGACTACAAACCTCTCAGTCTTGTCTGTGATCATATCCCTGTCATAGTAGGCTGGTCCTTCTTCTAGGTAGGATTTTACCCCTTCTATGTAGGCATTGACATTTGTATCATCAAGGGCAGAAATTGGAATAATTTTATCAAAAAGTCCAACTTGATCGTAGAGTTCTTCGATTTCTTCGATTTCCTCTTCATTTAGAAGGTCAATCTTATTTATAAGTAGGATTATCGGAACTCTAACATTTCTTAGTTCGTCAATTATCATCTGGTCAAGTTTGCCAATTTCCTTAGACTCGTCAACCACGTAGGTTACTAGGTCTGACTCGTTTAGGGAATCCTTAGAAAAGCTTAAGAGCCTTTCTTGGAGGACATTTCTTGGCTTTTGGATGCCAGGCGTATCTATAAAAATAAGCTGGCTGTCCTCGTCGTTATATATTATATTTATCTTATCTCTGGTGGTTTGGGGCTTGTTTGAAATGATGGAAATTTTCTCTTTTAAAATCTTCTCCATAAGGGTTGATTTTCCAACATTGGCCCTGCCAACTACCGATATAAATCCTGATTTCATTATAAATCCTTTTTGCTAAAACTTTCTGGCAATAAATCGTCAATGGTATAAGTCTTGTAATTTTCAGTGTCCTTGGCCACAATTATCATTGTATCAGAATCTGCAAACTCTCTTATAAATTGCCTGCAAACTCCGCAAGGATAAGTATATTTGGAATCGCCTGTTATTACTATGTAGGCAAATTCTCTTTCCCCCTCTGTAATGGCTGTAGATAGAGCATTTCTTTCTGCACAAAGGGTCGGAGAATAGGCCGCATTTTCTATATTTACACCCTCAAAGATCCTTCCTGACTTAGTCATTACGACACAAGCAACATGGAAGTTCGTATAAGGGGCATAGGCCCTTTTTTTGATCTCTATGGCTTTTTTTATCAAATCTTTTACATCTGTCATGAAAATATCCCAAATATAGCCATGGCCATGGAGGTCCCAAGGATGGCTCCTCTAATAATTTCTCTGGCCGAATGGATGTCGGCTTCGTACCTGGATTCTGCAACTATGAAGGCAAGGGCCACTAATAATAGCCTCACCAAGGGTTCATTTACTAGCAAAATGCCTATGGTTGATAGGCAAAAGGCAACTGAAGTGTGGCCTGAAACAAAACCGCCCTTAAAGGCTGTGCCACGCCCTTCATAGAAAACTCCCTTAAGAAAAATTGTTAAGATTATTACCAAGGAAATGGTAATTAAGGCCAAGTGTGAAGGTCGTCTGGCAATTTTAAGTATAACTGAATCGTAAAAATTTAAAAATTTGTCAAAAAATATCAGATAGCCAACAAAAATTGCATTTAGGGCTGCAATAAAGGTTGCAGCTGCAGATACGTCCTTGCCAGCCTTGGCGAGTTTTGAGAACTTGCCCCCACTTGCCAAGTCTACAATCTCTTCTATGGCTGTATTTAAAAGCTCAAGGGCCACTACAAAGGCAATTGAAAATACCAAAAACATCATTTCAACCCTGGATAGGTTGAAAAATAAAGATGCAATGAGGACTAGGATTGATGCCAAAATATGAAATTTCATATTTTTTTCGTGGTTTATGGCATAAACCAGACCCTCATAGGCATAGTCAAAGCCCTTTAGAAATTTTTGGCCGTGGGTTAATTTTAAGGGTTCAAAGTCCTCCCCATCTTTCTTTTGGAGTTCCTCGAGGATTTCCTTTTTTAAATTTTCTTTAAGGTCGTCATAGTTTTTATCCATTAATTATTTGAAAACTCCTAGGTTTTTCATAACCTCTTTTTCTTTTGATCTCATGACTTTTTTGTCGTCTTCTTCTATGTGGTCATAGCCAAGTAGGTGAAGGGTTGAGTGACAAATGAGATACATGATTTCCCTTTCTAGAGAATGGCCAAAATCTGCCGCCTGGTCCTCTGCCACATCTAGACAAATTACTATATCTCCTAGAAGGATTAGAGGATTTCCCTCATTATCAAAACCTTCTTCATCTAAAGGGAAAGATAAAACGTCGGTCTCTCTGTCCACATTTCTGTAGTCCTTGTTAAGCTTATGAATAGTTTCCTTATCAACAATAGAAAGAGAAACTTCAACATTTTCGCTTATATTTTCCACCCTAAGGACTTCAGTTATGGTTTTTTCTGCTTTTTTCCTTATAATGTCAAGGTCCAAATCTTCATTTGTGTCATTGGCTATCAGAAGATTCATCTTCTTTCCTCTTTTTTTCTTCTTCTAATCTCAAATCGTTCTTTTCATAAGCATCGATTATCCTCTGGACAAGTGGATGACGAACAACGTCAATTGAGCTAAAGTTTATAAATTCAATGCCTGGGACATTTTTTAAAATCTGAGCAGCCGAAACAAGGCCAGATTTTCTGCCACGTGGCAAGTCGACCTGGGTCTTATCTCCTGTAATTATAGCCTTTGAGCCGTAGCCCAAACGGGTTAAGAACATCTTCATCTGTTCATAAGTTGTGTTTTGGGCCTCATCAAGAATTACAAAGGAATTATCAAGAGTCCTACCCCTCATATAGGCAAGGGGAGCAACTTCTATGATGCCCTTTTCAACTAGGGCCTGGTAGGTTTCAAAACCTAAGATTTCAAAAAGACCGTCATATAGGGGTCTTAGGTATGGATCTACCTTATCTTGCAAATCTCCCGGCAAGAAACCTAGGCTCTCGCCTGCTTCTACAGCTGGACGGGTGAGGACAATCCTGTTTACTTCGTTGTTTTTAAAGGCACGGACAGCCATGGCTACTGCCAAGTAGGTCTTACCTGTACCTGCAGGTCCTATGCCAAAAACTACGTCATTGGCCAAAATCTTTTCTATATAGGATTTTTGTCCCAAGGTCTTTGGCTTGATTGGCTTACCTGAGGCTGTTGTGACAATCACATGGTCAAGGAGGGCCTTTACCACATCCTTGTTTTCCCTTTCAAGCATGTCTGCATCGTACTTTAGTCTTTGAAAATCAAGTTCCTCATCTCTCTTAAGCTCGGATAACAATTGAATTATAAGTTTCTTGGCAAGGTCAACATGACCTTCATCACCATTTATCTCTAGCCTTTTGTCCTTAAGCTTGAGTTTGACGTCAAATCTGTCTTCTATATATTTTCTATTTGAATCAAAATTGCCAAAGAGAGAAATAATTCTCTCTGGCACTTCTATTTCTAAAAATTCTTTAATATTTATCTCCTAGCGTCTTTTGGAAACTGGCGGACCAAGGATTTCTGCCATGATAATGGCATCCCTTAGCCTTTGTCTATTTTTATCTTTGACCATTTTTTCCCTAATTTTGTCTGTTTTCTCTTTTTGCTCAGCGTCTCTAAGCCTCATTAAGGCAGCATTGTCCCCTTCCTCACTCTTAGCCTTGATATAGCCAGTCTGGCCATCATTAGATTTGATTGCCTCCAAGCTTTCCCTGGCTAAGCTGTCAATCTCTTTTTGTATTTGAGAGGACTTTTTAAATTTATCTGCGTGTTTATTTCTTAATTCCGCCTTGAGCCTTCTTTGGGCTTCAAGGTCTGGCTTTGCAGGTTCAGCAATTTCACCAAAATTCCTGTCCATATTTTCTACCAAATCATTTAGGTAACCGATTATGGATGGGTTCTTTCTTGCAGATTTTTTTGCCTTAAGAGGACTTGTGTCGATTTTTTTATAAAAATCTCCCATTTCACTTTCAGTCTTGATTTCTTCAACCAAGTCGTCTAGAAATGATAAAAAAGATTTATTCTTATTTGACATCTAAGTCAGCCTCATCGTTTGAGATTGACTGGCGCATTTTTGTGTCGGCTTTGATATTTTGAAGGTTATAATAATCCATAACTCCAAGATTTCCTTCTTTGAAGGCTTGGGCGATGGCAAGTGGGATTTCGCTTTCTGCTTCCACAACCTTGGCCCTGTTTTCTTGTTCAAGAGCAATCGCTTGGGCACGTCTTTCTTCGGCCTTAGCTTGGGCGATATTCTTATCAGCCTCTGCCTGGTCTCTTTGAAGCTCAGCTCCTACGTTTCTTCCAACATCCACATCTGCTATATCGATTGATAAAATCTCAAAGGCTGTACCTGAGTCAAGTCCCTTGTTTAATACAGTTTGAGAAATATTATCTGGATTTTCTAGTACTTCTGCGTGGGTTTCTGAAGAACCAACTGTAGTTACAATACCTTCACCAACTCTGGCTATGATGGTCTCTTCGCCTGCACCACCGACTAACCTTTCAATATTGGCCCTAACAGTAACTTTGGCAATTACCTTTACTTCTATACCATTTTTGGCAACTGCAGCTATAACTGGGGTGTTAATCACCTTTGGTGTTACAGAAACTTGGACAGCCTCAAATACGTTACGACCTGCAAGGTCAATGGCTGCGGCTTCTTCAAAAGAAAGGTCTATTTTTGCCCTTTCTGCTGCTATTAGTGCGTCAACAACTTGGTTGATATTACCACCTGCAAGGTAGTGGCTTTCAAGGTCATTTGTTTCTATGTGGATACCTGCTTGGTGGGATTTGATCATGGCGTTTACGATTTTTGATGGAGATAATCTCCTAAATCTCATTGCCACAAGGCTTGCCATGGAGATTCTAACTCCTGAAAACCTCGCTGTAATCCAAAGTCCAACTGGTACCATTGTAAAAAATACTATGACTAATATAAAAATTAGTCCCATAATTATATATTCCATTACATCTCCTTTACTATAATGTGGCCATCTTTAACATCTATAACAGAAATCACCCTAGATTTTTCAATGAATTCTGCCCTGGCCATAGCGTCATAAATTTCTCCGTCAATTTCAATCCTGCCAGAAGGCCTAAGGATTGTCTTGCTAATTCCAACACTGCCTATAAGTTTACTCAAATCCTTATTCTTATAGACTTTATTTTTGTTTTTCTCCTTCACATCTAGGACGTAGGAATCAAACAAATGTGCCCTGAAGCCAAGCTTTACAAAAATTGTCATGGTAATGACAACTGCAAGGCCTGTGGCGATAATTACAAAAAATCCAGTTTGGGGATCTGTGAATGAATCCATCACCGAATAAGTCGTAAGGGCAAGACCCGCCACACCTATTATTCCAAAGCTAGGAATAAAAAGCTCAAGGCTTAAGAGGGATATACCCACAATGAAGGTGATAACTGTAACATTGTCGGCTATATTATACTTGGCATTGGCCAGATAAAAATAGGCGAATAAAATCACAGAAAGACCAGCAAAGATTAGCTTTTTTTGGGTAAATAAGAGACATATCAAAGATATGACTGCGAGAATAAAACTTGTCGCAATAATTAGGTCATTTCCTAGCATATTTTTCTCCATTTCTTAAAGGCAAATCCTTATTTTTTGAAAATATTTATAAAAAATATTTCCTAAATTTAAGGATTATAATATTAACTTCCTTATAATTATTATCTAGTAAATGAGGTTAAAAATCAACATAAGAGGTCTACTTCTTCTTTTTGAAAAAACTAAGTTTTTTCTCCTGCTTTAGAAAAATTTTTTACAAAAAAGGAGCCTAGGCTCCTTTAATTTTTATTTTATTTTCTTTTTCTTAGTGAAAACCGAAGATGCCGAATAATTTAAGATGTGTTTTTTATAAACCTTAGATGCTAGGATGTATGAAATATAAAGACTTACTATCAAGATCATTATAGAAATCCCGCCTTCCATGATTCCAGCATTTGCCTTTATCAACCTCAAAGGCATGAAAAATACGGAAATGTATGGGATAAAGGATGCGATTTTTACAAATAAATTCACAGGGCGGTTCATAAAAATCATGGCTACCATAAAGGCTGCTATGATTGTGACCATAAGAGGTGTTGCAACCTTGGATGCATCTTCTTGTTTGCTGGCAAGAGATCCTAGCATGGCGGCAATTATCATATAGGCCAAAAGTGAGAGAATTATAAATACAAATATCTCTGCGATTATAATTAGGCTTCTCTGATCAAGGCTTAGGTCAATTTTTATCATATCTAAAAGGCCCTTAGATTTTGCGACAAAATAAGAAATAGCTCCTAAAATTATATACAAAATCGAATGGACGATTATGGCAAAGAGATTACCCAAAATTTTACCTGCAAAATAGTCCTTGGCAGATACTGACGAAAAGATAAATTCAATCATCTTTGAACCTTTTTCTGTTGCTATATCAACGACTAGGATGTTTGAGTACATGATTAGCATAAAATACATGAACATCAAAAGGATAAAATAGGAAGCATAGACCATGAGGCTCTTGCCCTTGTCGAGCTGGTTGATTTTGACATCTGCCTTGGTCGAAAAAATCCCAATTTGTTTTTCATTTAGGCCTGCATTTTTGATGTTAATAGCATTTTGTATCTCATTTGCAAGAAGGGGCAATTTTGAAAGAGCCTTACCGTCCATGGTTTTGGTCTCGATAGTAAGTTTTACCTGGCCCTTTGATTCAGAAATTTCCCCGTAAGACTCAATTTTTTCTGCCTTTAAGGCATCTTCTGCCGCATCTTTTGAAACTAGTTTATATTCATTTTCCATTCCCTTAAAGAAAGGGCTAATATTTTCATCTGCCACTATTTGGTATTTATGACCGTCACTGCCAAGCTTGGCCTGATCTGACTTCGCTAGGAAATAATTAATCCCCACAGGTACTAGCATGACAAGGATTGGCACAAAAACCATGGCCCAAAAGGCAGGTGATTTTATTTGTTTTTTGAAAGAGTCTAGGGCTACTATTAATTTTCTATTCATTTTCTTCCACCTTTCTGGCAAAGATTTCATTTAGGCTTGGTGGCTCTTGGCTAAACATTTCAAGGTAGCCAAGTTTTTCTACAAGTTTATCAAAAATCCCCCTGCCATCTTCTTCCTTTTCAAGCCTTATTGTCCAAAGATTACCATCTCTCTTAACATCATATTGAGGGAAAATCTCTGATAAATCCTCTTCTGTCCTGACTTTTACAAGATCTTTTTCATAAGAATTTCTAATCTCATTTGGTGAACCCTTTAGGACAATTTTTCCATTCTTTAGCATGATGAGCCTGTCGCAAAGGTATTCTACATTTTCCATGTTGTGGGATGAGAAAATTATGGTTGTACCTTGATTGTTGATTTCCTTGATTATCCCCATCAATAGATTGGCATTGTAAGGATCTAACCCTGAAAAAGGCTCGTCTAAGATTAGAAATTCTGGCTTATAGATAAGGCTTGCCAAAAGCTGTACTTTTTGCTGGTTGCCCTTAGAAAGGGATTTTATTTTATCATCCAAACTTCCCTTGATTTCAAAACGGTCAAAGTAGGCTTGTAGGGTCTTTTCATCGAGGTTTCTCATTTGGTTGAGCCTTGCGAAAAATTTCACCTCTTCCCTAATTGTTTTCTTTGGTGAAAGCGAGCGTTCTTCTGGGAGAAAGCCAATTTTTTCTAGGGGCACTTTACTCATTTTCTCTCCCTCATAGAGGATTTGTCCGTCAAAATGGTCGTAGAAATTCATCATAGAGCGAAAAAGTGTAGATTTGCCCGCCCCATTTTGGCCGATAACTCCAAAAAGCTCGCCTTTTTTAACATCAAAGCTCACATTATCGAGAGCCTTTAAATCTCCAAAATTTTTAGATAAGTTTTTTATTTCAATCATGATTTTTCTCCTGCAAATCCATTTGTTAATATCCCAACTAAAGCTGGTATGAGGACTATAAGGGCTATTACTGGGCTTATATCTTCATAAAGTGCTGAACAAAATAGGATTATGATAATCACTAATTGGCAAATTATCATTCTCTTAAAGGCAAGATAGCCTTTTTTGTAGTATTTTAATTGGTCCCTCTCGTCAGATTCGGCCATAAACTTTTTATCAAAGAAAAAATCAAAGGCTTCAGTTTTTCTTTCTGGCTCGATTTTTTTTGTAAGTTTGTAGGTCAAATAAAACAAAAATACATTTATAAAAGTGAAAATAAACAAAACACTTGTTAAGATTATGGCATCTTTTAAAGGATTATGACTAAATTTAACTCTATTATATAGGATAATTATAAAAGATAAGAGAGTGAAAAGTCCCGCATCCCTCATAGAGTGTGCGTAGTCTATATATTTTGTCTCTATAAAATCATCTTTTTCTAATCCTAGATCTACTTCTTTTTTTGCCCTCATATAAAAATATATGGCAAGAATTGCCCATAGAGTGTTGATGACTATTAATAAAAGTAGGGCGTTTTCACTTAGAAATGTATTTATTATTTCTGTAAAGCCTCCTATATTTAGTTTGTTAAAAATAAAACCTATGCCAAAACCAGCTACTGATCCCAAAAAAGCTAATATAAACAGTTTATTTATGCCGATTTTCCTATTCTTTTTCATCTGTATCCTCCAAACTAAAAATCTCATTAATATCCACACCTAGGACCATGGCGATTGTTAGGGCCACGGTCACAGATGGGTTGTAATCTCCTCTTTCTATTAGGCTTATGGTTTGGCGGCTGACTCCGACGAGCCCTCCAAGGTCTGCTTGGTTATATCCCGCCTTTTTTCTAAAGTCCGCCAAGTTATTTCTTAGTTCCATCCGCCCTCCTTTCAAAATAATTGACAACCATTCTTGTCATTATTGTAACTCTGACAACTTTATTTGTCAAATTGTTTTTCAAAACTTATAAGTTTCTAGGAAATTTCATTAAAATTCAAAGCAAGAACAAATAAATAAGCATTTTGAAAGCTTTGATCAAAGCGACTTGGATTTTTTGCATATTCTATGCATAAAATGAAAATATTTACATTTTTTATGCATTTTTTCTTTTTTCCCATATAATAAGAATAGATAATAATTTAAGGAGAAAGTCATGCTAGGTGCCGCTATCAACGCTATTGCCGTCTTTTTATCTGGCCTTGTTGGCCTAAAACTTGCAAATTACATAGAACCTTGTTATAAGGATGCAATTATGAAATTTTTGCCCCTTACCATTGTGGTTTTGGGTATAGAATCTGCCCTCAAGGGCGATGTCATAATCGTTCTTATTTCAATGATTTTGGGAGTTATTATTGGAGAATATTTTGATTTAGAAGGAAAACTCAATAATTTTGCCAATACTCTAAAAGATAAATTTATTAAAAATGAAGACAATGATTTTGCGACAGGTTTTGTTTCTGGCACCCTAATTTTTTGCGTGGGCTCTTTGGGAATCCTTGGCGCTATCGAAGCCGGAGTCAACGGGGACAACTCAATTTTATACACTAAGGCCATAATCGATAGCCTTTCCTCAATCTTTTTGTCAACAACCCTAGGGATTGGTGTTGCCTGCTCTGCTGGGGTAATCTTCCTCTATGAAGGCCTCATCGCCCTGCTTTCAGGATTTTTAGCTCCAATCCTCACACCAGAAATTTTGGCAAATATTTCTGGTGTTGGCGGAATCACAATCATTGCTGTGGGTCTCTCCATGCTTAATCTTGTGAAATTTAAGCTGGTAAATTCCTTGCCTGCAATTGTAATCCCTGTTATAATCGGATTAATTTTAAATTTATTTTAAGAAAAACCCCATTACGGATTATTTCCGAAATGGGGTTATATTTATATCCTGCCCCTTAATTTGAGGGCTTTTTCTATTCTTGAAAGGCTAAGGATGAAGGCTGCTTTTCTGTAATTTACCTTGTAATTTTCTGCAGTTTCAAATACTTCTTTGATTGCCTTTGACATATCTTTTTCTTGTTTATTCCTTACTTCCTCTTCGTCCCAATAAGATCCTGTTATATTTTGAATCCATTCATAATGACTTACTAAAACTCCGCCAGAGTTTGCGAGGATATCTGGAATTAGAGGGATATTTTTCTCAATTAAAATCGCCTCTCCTGCTTCAGTCACAGGTCCATTTGCCGCTTCAACAACAAGTTTAGCTTTAATTTCCCCTGCATTGGTCTCATCAATTACATTTTCCATAGCAGCTGGGATTAGAATGTCACAATCTAAGGCGAAGAATTCTTCGTTTGAAATTTTCTTTGCATCTATATTTAGGGCAGAACCAGTTTCTTCTCTTGCCCTATCTAATTTTTCAACATCTAGGCCATTTAGGTCGTAAATAGCAGATGAACCTGACTTTTGGCTCTTATCTTTAGAATTTAGAGCAATAAGCTTAGCCCCATCTTGGGCTAAAAATTTCGCTGCAAAAGAGCCAACATTACCAAAACCTTGGAGGGCAAAGGTTGCTCCATCTAGGCTTTTACCAATTTTTTCGTAATATTTTTTTATAGTAAGATATACACCGAAACCAGTCGCTTCGGTCCTTCCAAGGGATCCTCCCATGTCGGTGGACTTGCCTGTGAAAGTTGCAATATCGTGGCGACCGCCATTTAGGGCAATGTATTCGTCAGTGAAATATCCCATAATTTTGGCATTGGTATTTACATCTGGAGCTGGAACGTCAATTCTTGGTCCAATGTAGTTATTGATTGCCCTGACAAAGCCACGAGAAAGACTTTCAAGTTCCCTTTCTGAAAGCTTTTTAGGGTCAACTACGATTCCGCCCTTGCCACCACCAAGAGGAAGGCCAAGTAGAGCTACCTTTAGGCTCATCAAAGTGGAAAGGACTTTAACTTCTTCATAGGTCACAGATTCATCAAAACGCACTCCGCCCTTTGATGGACCAAGAGCTGATGAATGGGCAGACCTGAAGGCCCTAAAGGTCTTTGTAGCGCCATCATCCATTTTGACTGGAATATTTGCCTCGATTATCCTTTCAGGTTCTTTTATAATATTGTAAAAAGATTCAGAAAAACCTGCAAGGTCTGAAACTTCCTTTAATTTCTTTTGTAGATTTATAAATTGATCGTAAGCTTTTGTCATATTGCCTTCTTTCTAATTGCTAATTAAATTTCTAAAGTATTATACACCTTTTTTGCTAACAAAAAAAATAATTTTTTATCATTTTTTATTAAAAAATATTCATACAAAGCCAGAAGTTTCGTCAAAATTACCTAATTATCTAGGCTCCAATAGAGATTAAAATTCGATTATTTCCACAAAAAACTGGTCCTAGGACCAGCTTTTTAATTTTCTTTCATTTTATCCCTGGCTGCTGCCATCATGAGTTTGACCCTATTTACCTGGTTTACCTCACTGGCACCTGGGTCGTAGTCGATTGCTACGATGTTTGCCTCTGGGTAGATTTCCCTGATTTTTTTCATAACGCCCTTGCCGGTAATGTGGTTTGGAAGACATCCAAATGGCTGGATGCAAACAATATTTGGTGCACCAGCTTCGATTAGCTCAACCATTTCACCAGCTAAAAGCCAACCCTCACCGGCTTGATTGCCGAGACTTGTGACTTCACTAGCCAAATCTGAAATTCCATCAATGTATTTCGGCTCATCAAAGTGAATACTTTCCTTGAGGGCCTTTCTGATTGGCTTTCTGAAATTTTCTATAAGGACAATTCCCATTCGGGCAAGAGTCGCATTTACAGGACTTTTGCCGTAAAAATCTCTCTTTAATTCCGCATTTTTAAAGCAATAAAGGAAAAAGTCTGTAAGGTCAGGAACAATTACCTCTGCCCCTTCCGCTTCAAGGACGTCTTGGAGGTGGTTGTTGGCTTCTGGGAGGAATTTCACCAAAATTTCCCCAACTATACCTGCCTTTGGAATTTCCTTGTGGCAAACAGGAATTTCATCAAAATCCTTTACAATTTCTTTGATGGCCTTTCTGTATTTTGGCCTATCCATAGTCCTTATCTCTTCGGTAAGCCTTTGTATCCAGGCTTCTTTGAGCTTATTTGTGGCGTCTTTTTCGATTTCATAAGGCCTGGTTGCGTTAGCCACCCTATTTAAAAGGTCTCCTAGCAAAATCGACCTGAGCATTTTTTTCATCAAAGGAATATTTTTGAAGCTTAATAGGTCAAAACCTGGACTCTTCTCAATTCCCTGGGCAGATAGGGCTATTACTGGAATATTAGGGAAACCAGCATCCTTTAGTCCCTTTCTGATATAGCCAACGTAGTTAGATGCCCTACAAGCGCCTCCTGTCTGTGTCATCAAAAGGGCAATCTTATCTGTATCGTAGCGGCCGGAATTAACTGCCTCTAGCATCTGGCCCACAACTGTAATTGAAGGATAGCAGGAGTCGTTGTTTACGTATTTGAGGCCCTCATTTATAACATCCTTGTCAATTTTATTCAAAAACTCAATCTTATAAGGAGAATCTTTGAAGGCCCCTTCCATAATCCTAAAGTGTTCTCTGGCCATTTGTGGGGCAAGAATTGTATAGCCATCTTGACGCATTTCTTTGGTGAAAGGCTTGAAATCATAGGCCTTATCTAGGGATTGGACTTCAAAGTCTATGCCTTCGAGTTTTTTCTGATTTAGGGCCTCAAGAAGGGATCTTACCCTGATTTTAACTGCTCCAAGATTTGAAATCTCGTCAATTTTTAAAAGGGTATAAATTTTCCCAGCTGATTTTAGAATATCTTCAACTTGGTCGGTGGTCACCGCATCAAGTCCACAACCAAAGGAGTTTAGCTGGATTAGTTGGAGATTTTTATTTTTTGCCACATAGGCGCTTGCCCTATAAAGCCTTGCGTGGTAGGACCACTGGTCAAGGACCCTGAGTTTTTCGTTTAAATCATCAAGATTATAGGCGACAGCATCTTCGGAAAGAACTGGTATATCCATGGACTCGATTAAATCTCCTATGCCGTGGTTGATTTCTGGATCTATATGGTAAGGTCTACCGGCTAGAACTATGGCATTTAGGCCCTTTTTATTGACCAAATCTATTATTTCCTTGCCCTTTAGCCTTATGGCATCATGGTAGTCTTGTTGGGCCTGCCAGGCCTTGGCTACTGCATTTTCGATGTGATTTTTATTTAAAATATTGCCATTAAACTCATAACCATCAAAAACTTCCACCATCCTCTTTTTGATAATATCTTCGCTCTCAAAAGAAATATAAGGGAAAAGATATTTAATTTCCTTTAGGCCATCAACATTATTTTCAATAACATCTGGATAACCAGACACAACTGGGCAATTCATGTGGTTTTTGGCCTTGTCATACTGTTTATATTCGTAAAAAACTGCTGGATAAAAAATCAAATCAGGATTTTTTGAAATTAGGTTTTCCATGTGGCCATGGGCGAGTTTTGCTGGATAACAAGCAGTTTCGGACGAAATCGATCCTAGACCCTTTTCATAAATTTCCCTAGATGACTTGTCGGATAAGACAATATCAAAGCCTAAGGAAGTAAAAAATTTATGCCAAAATGGATAGTCTTCGTAGATGTTTAAAACTCTTGGGATTCCAACAGTCCCAAACCTTGCCTTGTCGCCGAGTGTGTCTCTGTTAAACAAGAGATCGTACTTAAATTTGTACATATTAAGGTCGTCTTTGGACTTATCAAGCTTGACCCCAGCACCCCTTTCGCATCTGTTGCCAGTTATGTATTTCCTGCCGTCTGAGAAAATATTAATTATTAGGGCGCAGTTATTGGTACAACGGCCACACCTAGCTGATTTTTGTTCGTAAGAAAAATCTTCAAGGTCAGCTAGACCTGCAAGCTTAGATGTGCCTGTAGACCTATCCTTGGCAATAAGAGCCATACCCATAGCCCCCATTAGCCCTGATATTTCAGGTCTAGTGACATCTCTTTCTGATAATTTTTCAAAGGCCCTAAGGATGGCATCTCCATAAAAAGTGCCGCCTTGGACGACGATATTTTTGCCAAGGGTCTTTGGATCTCTGATTTTAATTACCTTTTGGATGGCGTTTTTAATTACTGAATAGCAAAGGCCGGCGGCTATATCTGCCACTTCTGCACCTTCTTTTTGGGCTTGTTTGACCTTGGAATTCATAAAAACTGTGCAACGAGAACCAAGGTCTGCGGGCTTCTTTGATTTGATGGCTTCTTCTTGAAATTCTTTTACATCCATAGAAACAGATGCGGCAAAGGTCGATAAAAATGAACCGCAACCAGAAGAACAAGCCTCGTTTAGCTGGATAGAGTCAATGACCCCGTCCCTAATGTGCATGGCCTTCATGTCCTGTCCACCAATGTCTAGGATAAAATCGACATCGGGATTGAAAAATCTCGCCGCCCTGTAGTGGGCAATGGTCTCGACCTCTCCATTATCAACGTGGAGGGCATTTTTTATAAAATCTTCCCCGTAGCCACAAATCCCAGATGAAGCGATGTGGGCCTTGGGATTTTTCTTCTGGTAGGCATCTTTTAGCATGTCAATGCAGACTTCAAGGGGATTACCTAGATTCATCCTATAATCATCAAGGAGAATTTCCATGTCTTTTGATAGCCAAACCATCTTTGAAGTTGTAGATCCAGCGTCAAGCCCAACATAGATTGGCCCTTCATAGGTCGCAAGATCCCTGTATTTAATTTTAGAAGTCTTATGTCTTTTTTTGAATTCTTTGTATTCTTCTTCCGATTCAAAAAGTGGTTCAAGCCTTTTTGTGGCTTCTATTTCAACTTTTTCGCTAGTTTTTAATTTTTCTATAAGGTCTGTAATTGAAACAAATTTTCCATCTTCGCTTGATAAAATCGCAGCCCCCTTGGCAACGTAAACTTCAGCGTCTTCTGGTATATAAAACTTATTAAATTCTTGGCCAAGAGTCTCTATAAAACGGTCTCTTAAGGCAGGAAGGAAGTGCAAGGGTCCACCCAAAAAGGTGACATTACCCCTAATTGGCCTACCACAAGCGAGATTTGAAATTGTTTGGTTGACAACTGATTGGAAAATTGAAATAGCAATATCTTCTCTTGTGGCACCCTGGTTCATCAGAGCCTGGATATCAGTTTTTGCAAAAACCCCGCACCTTGAAGCGATTGGGTAAATTTTTTGATAAGATTTGGCAAGGTCATTTAGGCCCAAAGCGTCAGTATCAAGAAGGGATGCCATCTGGTCTATAAAAGCGCCTGTACCACCTGCACAAATCGAATTCATCCTCTGTTCTACAGAACCAGAAAGATATGTAATTTTAGAATCCTCGCCCCCAAGTTCAATTAAAACGTCAGTTTCTGGGATAAATTCCTTGATTGCCCTGGTTTCTGCTATAACTTCTTGGACAAAGTCAGTTTCAATTAGGTCGGCAAGAAACATGCCACCAGAGCCTGTCACAGCCACAGTCAGTCTGTCGTCCTTGAATTTGTCTCTAGCATCAGCCAAGACCTTTTTTACAGTCTCCCTCACATCCGACTTGTGACGAGTATATACAGAATATATTGTATTAAATGAGTCGTCAGTCACAACTAGCTTAACTGTTGTAGAACCAACGTCTAAACCCATATGTAAGTCCATATTCTCCCTCTCTATTCGAATAAATAATATTAATTATTTATATTTATGTAATAACTTTAAATAAATTTTTAATATTTTTTTATATCCACCCGTTTTACTAGGGTAAATGTACTTATATTATACCATTGATTAAATAAAGTAAAGCCCATACATCATAGATATATAGCTAATTCCCAAATTGTCGCCAATTGTAAAATTAACTTTACAAAATAAGAATCTATTGTTTTTTAAAAATCTTTATTAGTTGTTATTCACACTATAATTTAATTTTTATACAATAGTTATTCTTTATAGCTTAACTAAAAAAGACCCAGTCATTTGACTGGATCTTGTCTTTGTTTATAAATTTCATACTTATTTTTACTAAAATTTCTTGCCTATAAATTAAAAAATCATTTTAAGGCCTTACTAAAATCATCAAAAATTATTTTCGTTAATTCATCAAATTTTCCCCGGCTGTATTCCGGATGCCACTGGACTCCCATCATATAGGAATCGTAGTAGGGATTTTCTATGGCTTCGACTAGGCCATCATCACTTGTTGCTGTGGCAAATAAACCCTTTGCCAAATCCCTTATGCCCTCGTGATGCATGGAATTGACGTCTCTAGACTTTTGTCCGCCCAATTTTTCATATATCCTCGAAGACCCATTAAAGTTTACCATATGATAGGTAAAACCATCTGAACCATCCCTATGAGAAATACTTGTCCCAAATTGGCTTGGTAGGTCCTCGTATAGGCTGCCCCCGTAATAGATATTTATAAGTTGCATACCCCTACAAATGCCTAAAATAGGCTTTCCTTCTTCAATAGCTAGGCCTAAAAGCTCAAGGTCAGACCTGTCCTGGTCTGTCGAATAGGTTTCTACAAGGTCATAGGCATCCGATCCGTAAAGGGAAGGATCAAAGTCGTCACCACCTGCAAATATTACCCCGTCCACACTTTTAATGATATCCCTAGAAGCGTCTTTATTTGTCTGGACCCCGGTTAATATATGGATTTCATAATTATAAGAATTTGCAATTTCATAGTACGTAGATCCAATTGTTGGGCTAGTGCCAATTACCAGCACTTTTTTCTTATTAGATTTAATAAAAATAAAAATTCCTAAAATTAAAATTCCAAGCAAGATAAGATTTCTAATGAATCGTAAAAATTTCCTCATAAAAAGCCCTCCTTATTATAAGTATAACAAGAAAGGCTAAATGTTTCCCTACAATCTTTGTAAGCTATTTTATCCCACAAGCATCCTTGGCTAGCCTGTCGGCTAGGTCATTATATTTGTCATTTGAGTGGCCTTTGACTTTTACAAAGGCGATTTGGATATATTTTTTTCTGTCATTAATAAAGGCCTTGTAGGATTGGGTGAGGTCGTTGTTGGCCTTCCAATCGCCTTCGGCCCAGGCTTGGATGCCTTGGTAGTCATGGTGGATAATTATTTTTTTATAAGATTTTTCTATGGCGAGGTCTATGGCAAGCTCGCTTGCCTTGACTTCTCCAGCCACATTCCTGTGGGTGTAGTAGGAGTCGGTGTAGGCTTTTTTAAAATATTCTTCCTCTCCGTCTTTGATTAGGACTACACCTGCACCGTAGGTTTTCTCTGGCAGGTTAAAAGATCCATCGACATAGGCGACAATGGTGTCTGCGTCAACTTCAATTTTCTTTTCAGCCCCTTCTATAAAAGCGATAGCCTCGTCCTTAGTTTTAAAGGACTTGTAAATGGCGCCTGAAAATCCCTTTACTTCCTTAAGACAAGAATCCCAGGATGTGTATATCCCAGGATTTCTACCTTTTCTTACTGCGTAATATTTCTTCATTGGCCTAAGCTTTCCTTGTTTGCCCAGTAGGTTACCTGGCCAGGTCCTACTGTAAAGACGCCGTTGCCATTTTCATCTATGGTAATTTCTTCATTTTTGCCTGAAAGGTCAACATAGGTGGCGCCAGCTTCAGATTCGCCAACAAACATTTGTTTTTCCGCCATATCTTGAATGGAGATTAGAACTGCTAGTGGCTTGTGGTCATCATCGCCTCGTCTTACCCAACCAATTACAGATGGGTGGTCGAAGTAATCATCCTCTTCTCCGTAGTTATATGCCTTTCTAACGGCCATCATCTTATCAAGCATATCTTTGAGTGGGTCTTTTTTTACAGGCCCAATAAGGCCGTAATAATCGCCCGCAAAGAGGCATGGATAACCGTCCTTCCTAAATAAAATCAAGGCGTAGGCTATTTCCTTAAACCAGTCTTCTACCCAAGAATCAAGGGCTTGGCCTGGTTGGGAGTCGTGGTTGTCGACAAAGGTTACTGCTTGGGCTGGGAATTCCTTAACAACTGTGCCGTCAAAGATTTTTCTCATGTCATATTCGCCCATGGACTTGCTGGCCTCTGCCATGTGGAAGTGGAGTGGAACGTCAAAAAGGTCTATCTTGTAGTCTGAGTTTTGGAGGTAATTTTCGATGGCACCTGTGTTATATTGCCAAAATTCTCCAAATAAGTAAAACTTGTTTTCGCCCATATTGTCGTATATATGTTTGGAAAGTTCGTAGATAAAATCACCCGAAATGTGCTTTAGGGCATCGTATCTGAAGCCGTCGACCTTGGTTTCCTTGATAAACCAGTCAACCCATTTAAAAATCTCTTCACGGACTTCTGGGTGGTTGTGGTCGATGTCGCAATTCATAAGGTAATCAAAATTGCCCTTTTCATTGGAAACGTCCTCGTCCCAGTATTTGCCATCTCCTAAAATCCTATAAATGGCAGAAGTTTCGCTTTTGGCATCGTAGTCTATACCTGTGAAATGGTAGTAGTGCCAGGTCATGTCGGAATATTTGCCATTTCTGCCCTTAAAATCAAAACCTGTCCATCCTTCGATTTCAAGCTCGCCAGACACGTCTTCTTCCCTATTGTTTTGGTCAACCATAACAGCCTTAAAACTTTCCTTAAAATCAGCATTACCCTTGTGGTTTAGGACTATGTCTGCATAGGATTTTATCCCTGCTTCATGGAGGTCGGCTATGGCCTTGATCAATTCATCCTTGGTTCCGTACTTGGTTCTGATTGTGCCTTTTTGGTCAAATTCTCCCAAGTCCCAAAGGTCGTAGATTCCATAACCAACATCATTGTCACCGCCACCCTTACAAGCTGGTGGAAGCCAAAGGGCGTCAATGCCCGCTTTTTTTAAGTCTTTAGCATCTCTTGAAAGTTTTTTATAAAAATCTCCAGATCCGTCTGTGTCCCATTCAAAAGATTGCATCATTATTTCATTGGCCATGATTACTCCTTACAAATATCAATTGACTTTGATGCACCAATCCTAGATGCACCCGCTTTAATCATTGCTAGGGCCTCTTCTCTGGTGTGGATGCCACCGCTAGCCTTGACTTTTGCCTTATTACCAACAGTTTCTGCCATTAATTTCACATCTGCTACTGTCGCTCCACCTGTAGAAAAACCTGTAGAAGTCTTTACAAAATCAGCTCCTGCGGCTACAGATAATTGGCAAGCCTTGATTTTTTCCTCATCTATCAAAAGACAAGTTTCTATAATTACCTTTAGGACATTTGAACCTATAGCTTCTTTAATCTCTCTAATTTCGTCTTCTACATATGCATATTCACCGTCTTTAAGCCTGCCAACATTGATTACCATATCAATTTCACAAGCTCCGTCTTCTATGGCTTTTTTTGCCTCAAAAACCTTGGCTTCCTTGGCCATAGCTCCTAGAGGAAAACCAACAACAGCGGCTATCCTTACGTCCTTGTTGTAGTCTTTTATAAGTTTAACATTGGCTGAATTTACGCAAACAGAATAAAAATCGTGATCAACCGCTTCATCAACTAGGTTTTTAATATCTTTTATACTTGCATCAGCTTTTAAATTTGTGTGGTCTATATATTGGTTAAGTTTCATATCTCTTCCTTCTTTTCATATTCTAATAGGGCAAGGGTCAAATCATCTGCCATGGCTTGCCAGTTGTAGGATGTGATTATTTCATCAACAAAGGTTAAATCACGTGACTTGGAAAAAGTCTCCCTCAATCTTTCAAGACCAAATTCATTGCCCTCTTCATTTTTCGCTTCGATTGCTCCGTCTGTGAAAAATAATATCTTATCACCTTGGGATAAGTTTAGGCTTTTTTCTATATATTCGTCAGGCTCGATTATATTTGAGATCATCCTCCCGTTAGCAAGGAGGTATTCTGCCTCTTTTTTCTCCTTGAAATAAATCAGTGGCGGACAATTGTGGCCAGCATTGGAAAATACCAAGCTATCGTCCCTAAAATCGAAAATCCCAAGCCAAGCTGTAAAATATTGGCTAGAATCAATTTGCAATTTAGTAAATTTTTTCCTGAGATTTAAGAAAACCTGGCCTGGTGAAAAATCTGGGTGCTTATCAAAAATCGCACTCATAGAAACCTTCAAAAACATAGTCATAATTGAAGCCTTTACCCCATGGCCCATGACGTCCGCAATATAAAAAGCAATCCTATTTTCATCAATCTTTATTAGGTCATAAAGATCGCCAGATACATCGTCTGCAGGATTATAAATTCCAGACAGGCTTAGCTTGCCATAGGTCCCATTTTTAGGGAGAATTGACGACTGGATACGCCTTACAAAACGTATATCGTCAAGCATGGCCTTGTTGGCATTATAAAGGTCGATTTTAAGGATAGATTCGCTTGTAATATCCCTGTAGACTTCGATAGTGCCTGTGAAGGTATCACCAAGATAAATTGGACTTGATTTTATCGAATAATACTTGCCGTCGATGAGCTTTTCCTCAATCATGGTCGCTGACTTTGACAAAGTGTTAGAATTAGAAATAATTAGGTCTATATTTTCATCCAAATAGGTTTTAAGTTTTGGACTTTTCTTTAGGGCATCTTTGAGGGCATCGTTAATAAAGGTCACCTGACCAAAATCATCAATAATCCTCACCCAATCATCCATTGAATTAAGGATAAAAAAGTTGATATTCTCTTGTAAATCTCGGTTTTTATCAAAAGATTTCCTCATTGCGACCCCTTTACTGTCTTTATAGTAACTATATCTTTTTAATATAGTAATTCAATCGAAGTTTTTAGGCCTTATATGCCAATAAAATTGGACTTTTCTTTTGAATTTAAGCCCTTTACCTTAAAATATTTATAAAAGTAAAATAAAATTTACCAAAAGAAAAAGGCTAGACTGATAATTTTACAGCCATTAGCCTTTTTATATATTTTATAGGGACGCTTCCATTTTCACTAGGTGTTTTTCCACAAGACCTATATTTACTTTTAATTTTTCTATCAATTTAATAAGCTTCGCTCTCTTATTAGCGTCCATCTTGCCTGTTTTTGCATAATTTTCTGCAAGTGTTACGACTTCCTTGGCCCTATTAACACTTGCTTTTAATCTTAGGTAGGAATTTTTTAAACGGATTTTTTTATCCAATTTTTCAAGGCTAAGACTTGATAGGTCAATGCCGTAATCATCAGAAATGTCTTTGCCACGACTTCCTTCTGTCCTATGATCTGGTCTGGTAGGATTATCTTGCTTTCTAGGATTTTCAAGGTTTTTAATTTGCTTTTGAAGGTCTTTTATTTGTTGGTCTAGGGTTTTGATTTGATTTTCTAGGCTTTTTACCCTTTTTAATTCTTTAGATTGGTCTAGATTTTCGATAGCATTTTTAAGTCTATCAATCTCTTGATGGTCTTTTCCAAGCTGGTCTTTTGCTTTTTTAACATCCGCTGGATTAAGTTCTCCAATTTGAACTTTCTTTTCCCTTAGCGCCTTATCTACTTGGCTTAATTTTTCAATCTCAGCTATCTTCTTATCTAGGATATTTTTAGCTTCATTTAGTTTGTTCCTTAGGTCCTTTTTGAGGTCTTCTTTAGACTTAGAATTATTTTTCTTTGCAAGAAATTCCTTCATTTCATTAGCGATTTGGTGAGATAATTTCTTTTGGATATAATCATCCTTTTCGGTCTCTTGATCAGCACGTAGATCTTTAATTTCTTCGCTTTTCTTTTGTAAGTCGTCTTGGATTGTTTTTAGTATTTTTTCAGAATCGCTTACTAAACTCTTATATTCATTAATTTCACTTTCGATAAATTCTTTATTATTCTTTATGAAATCATCCTTATTTTCAGCCAATTTATCTTCTAAGAATTTCGCAGAAGCCTTAGCTTTAGCAAGCTCTCTTTTCTTTTTTGTCTCTTGGTCAAGTATATATTTGTAATCTTCAATTCCAGCTTCTGTTTTTTTCTTAGCTTCCTTTAGCCTTTTTTCTGCTTCTTCGCTAGCTTGTTTACTTTGTTTAGCAAAATCATCAAGATTTTTTATATTTTTTTCTTTGTAATCGTTTTGGATTTTAAGGGCTTGTTGGTGCTTTCTATAGGCCTCATCTTTTTCATCCCTAGTTTTCTGCTCATTTTTTATATTCTCATCAATGTTTTTTAGGGCATTTTCATGTAGGTCAATTTCTTTTTGAATATTATTAGCTTCTTCATCCATTTTTTTGTAGGTTTCTTCTTGATTCTTCTTAAATTCCTGATAGTCTTTACTTTTTGTTTTTTCTGAATTGTTCGAGTCTTTTTCAAAACTATCAAAAAAGTCTTTTATCCCAGCCTTCTTATCTTCAAGCTCATTTTTTTGATCAACTTTAGCTTGCAATTCTTTTTGAAGGTCTTGCTCTCTTGTTTCATTTTGTTTTAGGATATCATCAGCCGCTTCATATTCTTGTTTAAGCTTATTAAGGTCAGATTCTTTGACAAAATCATCTGCACCTGGTGCTTGATTATTTGCATTTTCAAGGGCCTTTTTAGCCTGGTCATACTTATCCTTGGCAGAATCCGCTTCTTTTTCAGCATCTTTGATTTTCTTATCCAAGCTATCAAGCTCTTCATCAATCTTTTGTATTTGCTTTTCATTTTCAAGAACTTTTTCGTTTCCCTTGATGTTTTCTTCTACTTTTCCAAGCTTATTTTCTAGAACTTCTTTTTCTTCTTGTTTTTGAGCTGCATCTTTTTTTGCTTGGTCTAGGTCTTTTTCAAGCATAGCCTTCTT
The DNA here is from genome assembly GCF_056590475.1 of Anaerococcus sp. C0059F3. Taxonomy (NCBI): domain Bacteria; kingdom Bacillati; phylum Bacillota; class Tissierellia; order Tissierellales; family Peptoniphilaceae; genus Anaerococcus; species Anaerococcus sp. C0059F3. Next base: position 426 of record NZ_JBWPWE010000012.1, on the reverse strand, counting down.
AGCTTGGACTTCATTCAGATTTTCCTTGGCTTTGTCTAATTCAGACTTTGCTTTTTCATTAAGTTTTTTTCCTTCATCTGCTCTTACAGTTTCCACTTTTCCCATAAAAGGCAGGACCGACGCCATAACTAGGCTTGTAATAATAATTTTTTTCTTCATTTTTTATCTCCTAAAATTTTATATTCCTATAATAAAATATTGCTTGTTAAATTTATGTTAAGGAGATAATATTTTTTATTTATCCCTACAGCCATTGATATAAAGACATTTCCAACAAATATAGCCCAACCCTTATGGTTGTAGTAAAATAAAATAAAGCTAAAATTTCCAAAGAAAAAACACCCACAAAGTGAACTGACCCCCAAAAGTTAGACCTAAAAACTAACTAAAGGAGGTCAGTTTTTTAATGGCAAAATATAGCACAGA
>NZ_JBWPWE010000031.1:0-673 GCF_056590475.1 Anaerococcus sp. C0059F3 | reverse complement strand
GTCTTTTAGTTTGTATTTACTTCTTAAGACTTCAATTGTTTCAGCAATTGTCTTATTTCTGTATCTGTCATTTGAGACAATTCTATCTTTTTTTTTATTGCATCATTTTCTAGTTGGAGCCAATAGTTTTTTTCTTCTAATTTCTTTATTTTTTCTTTTAGTTGTGCTTCATTTAAGGAATTATCTTCTTCGTTGGTTAATTGTGCTGATGATTCTGTTTTAGAGTCTTTTGATCTCTTTTGGGTCTTTGACATTTTTGAAGGTCTTCCTCTCTTTTTAGATTTCAGTCCTTCTATGCCTTTTTCTCTAAAGTCTATTACCCATCTTGCTATCATTGATGGATTGTTTATCTTTAATTCATTTGCTAGGCTTTGATAGGACATTTCTCCTGTTAAGTACAAGTTTACTACATTTAACTTAAATTCCAAAGTGTATTGTGTATTTTCTCTTTTTACTTTTAGTCCTTCATAGCCTTGTGTTTTATATGTATTTACCCAGGTTTTTATTACTTTTTCTGATGGTATGCAATATTTATCTGATAAAGATCTATATGAGATATTGGATTCTAAATATTCTTTTACTACTTTCATTTTGAATTCTGTGCTATATTTTGCCATTAAAAAACTGACCTCCTTTAGTTAGTTTTTAGGTCTAACTTTTGGGGGTCAGTTCA
>NZ_JBWPWE010000011.1:0-102346 GCF_056590475.1 Anaerococcus sp. C0059F3 | reverse complement strand
TATGGATGGAGGGGTTTTTTAATGGGAATTATTTATTTTTCTTTGAGATTATACCCATAGCCAGGGCTAAGAATATACCGCCAATGATAAAGGGAAAAGCAGAGTCCAAAAAATTTGCCATAAAATCCTCCTTATATGAAGATAATACTTGAAATGGTCAATAAAAATTGTAAAAATCTTGTAAAATCTGTGTGTTTTTTCTAAGCAAAAAGAGCTAACCATGACTGGTTAACTCTTAATTTTATTCAGCAGAAAGGGCTTCTACTGGGTCTTTTTTGGCGGCTATCCTAGATGGAATGAGGCCTGCCAGAAGACTTAGGCCAACAGATATGAGGACTAAGACAATGGCGGCACCAGGAGGTAGGATTGACCTAATGTCGGCAAAACCTGACATGTTTACCATTATCTTTGTAATAAAGATATTTAAAATGTAGGTGAGTCCTACTCCTATTAGGCCTGAAAGAAGGCCGATTATCAAGGTTTCTGCCATAAAGACCTTGTAGATATCGCCTTTGCTTGCACCGATTGCCCTAAGGATACCTATCTCCTTGGTCCTTTCAAAGACTGAAATGTAGGTGATTATCCCAATCATGATTGATGAAACGATGAGGGAGACGCCCACAAAGGCAATCAAAATATAAGAAATTGCCCCGATGATGTCGGTGATAGACTTTGAAATTATCCCGATTAGGTCGGTGTAGGATATTTGCTCTTCGACTTTTTTTCCTTGGTTGAACTCGTCAATAAATTTTTTGACCTTGTCCCTATTTTCAAAATTGTCTACATAAATAGAAATTTTCGATGGATTTTCCTCGCTTATATAGCCCAGGTCTTCGAGGTTTTTCTTGTAAGAGAAGTCCTTTAAAAAGTCGTCGTATATTTCAAGGAAGGTCTTTCTGTCATCTTCCTTCAAAAGAAAATCTACCATTTGCCTGTTATTTGTATTCTCCTTAGGATTTAAAGGAGCCTGGCCCATCATAGCAAGTTTTTTGCTTTCCTCTTGCATTTTTTTAACGAGGTCTTCTTTATTTTGAAGAATCCAGGTATTTACCCTAAGAAGATTGGCTTGAGAAAGATTTTTTAGGTAATCTTTGGTCTGACTTACCTTTTCGTCATCAGATTCAGCCCTAAATTTTATCTTGTTTAGGACATTTACTTCCTTGTTATTAATTTGATTTTTGATAATATCTTGATTTTTGACATAGGCTATCATTTCCTTGGTAAAGCCTTGTGTGTAGGCTAGGGGAGTTTGGATGAGTCTTGCGTCATCGTCCTTAGTTTTTCTTGCTATACCAACGATTTTTAAGGTCTTGGCATTTGAGATTTTCTCGTCAACTTTTGCCTTATCATCCTTGATACTTACGAAGTTTTCTCCATCTTTTTCGTAATAGTCAGATGGGGTGAGGATCTGGTATTCGTGGCCGATTAGGTCCTTTGGATTTATAGTGACTTTTTTGATATCAACTTTTTTATTATCGTCAAGTTCGGCTAGGATTTTCTCGTATTCTTTTTTTGGAAGAAAACCCAATTCGTAAAACTTTGACCTTAGGATTTGATTATTGTAGTCGGTAAAGAGGATGAGGTCATTTGGGCCTTCTGGCCACTTACCTTCAATGATTTCATACTCATCCTTGACCATAGGTGAAATTTCCCCATCCTTTGTAGTTATAAGTTGGGAAAAGTTTGGATTTTGACTACCAGATCCAAAGCCAGGGAAAAAGTTAAAACCAGAAGGTCTGGCGGATTCAAAGTCAGACCCGTCAGTGTTTACCAGTTCCCCCTTTGGGTCTTTGGTGAAGATGTCAAACTTTCCATCATAGGAATAGGAAATAAAATGGTTTCCAACTTCCTCGCTCAATTTTTTATCGTTCTTGTCCAGATATTCCTTAAAGCCTTCTAGGTCATTTTCAAGGCCGGTTCCTGACAGTTTTGACCTATTTTTAAGGCCAATATCATTTGAAACAACCTTGGTATGGTCGGGGTTTTCTTCTTTGTCAGCCCCCATTTGGCCCAAGGAAGAAAGGTCTACCGAGGATTTTTCAATGTCAATTGGGTAGGACTTGAGGGCATTTTTCTGGTTTTCCTCAATAAAATCGGATGCCCCATTTGAAATTGAAAGAATGAGGGCAATGCCTATTATCCCGATTGATCCTGCAAAGGCGGTAAGAAGGGTTCTGGCCTTTTTGTTTAAAAGATTGTTAAAAGAAAGACCCAGAGCTGTCCTTAGCTTAAGGGCAATCTTTGAAATCTTGAAGTTATCTGACTTGTCAGTTTCTTCATAAGGATTGGAATCTGAAACAATCTTTCCGTCCTTGGTGCCGATTATCCTTGTGGAGTACTCTTCGGCCAGGTCCTGGTTGTGGGTTACCATGATGACAAGCTTATCTTTTGCAATTTCCTTAAGAAGGTTCATTATCTGGACTGAAGTCTCGCTGTCAAGTGCACCAGTAGGTTCATCTGCCAAAAGGATTTGGGGGTCGTTAACGAGTGCCCTGGCTATGGCGACCCTTTGCATTTGCCCGCCCGATAATTCGGCAGGTTTTTTGTGGATGTGATTTTTAAGACCTACCCTTTCTAGGGCCTTTATGGCCTTTTGATCCATATCGGATGTATTTTTATTGGCAAGTGTCAAGGATAATTTGACATTATCAAGGACCGATTGGTGACTGATTAGGTTATAAGATTGGAAGATAAAACCAATCCTCACATTCCTATAAAAATCCCAATCCTTGTCGGTAAATTTCTTGGTGGACCTACCGTCGATTATAAGGTCGCCCTCATCATAGCGCATAAGACCGCCAATCACATTAAGTAGAGTGGTCTTGCCGCCGCCAGACTGGCCTAAAATCGAAACAAATTCATTTTCTCTAAATGAAATAGACACACCGTCTAGGGCCTTTTGGGAAAAACCAGCGGTGTGGTAAATCTTGGATATATTTTTAAGTTCTAACATATTCTTTCCTTTCTCCTAGGGATTATACGACTTAAGAGCGGCACTTAAAGTAGTATAGTATTTTTATGAGAGACTTACTCTTAGTAGACACATTATGAAAAATGGAGGAAGAATGTTAGATAATAAGGGCTTTGACTTATGGGCCGATGGTTATGATGAAAGTGTTGGCCTTTCTGATGAAGAAAATACCTATCCTTTTGCAGGTTATAAGGATATTTTAAATACCATATATAAGGAAGTTTTGAAATCTGAGGCTGATGCAGTTTTGGATATTGGTTTTGGGACAGGGACTTTGACCTGTCGACTTTATGAAAAGGGAATCCATATTTATGGTCAAGATTTTTCTAATGAAATGATTAAAATTGCCCAAGAAAAGATGCCGGAAGCACAGCTTTTTGCTGGGGATTTTACCAAAGGCCTTTGCCAAGGCTTGTTAGGGAAAAAATACGACGCCATTATCGCAACCTATTCCCTCCACCACCTGACAGATGAGGAGAAAGTTCCCTTTATAAAATCTTTGCTTCCTTTATTAAATCCTGGTGGAAAGATATATATCGGGGATGTGGCCTTTGAAAATCGTCAAGATTTAGAGGCTTGCAAGGAAAAATCCCTTGCTTATTGGGACAATGAAGAATATTACTTTGTCTATGATGAATTAAAACCAAGTTTTCCTAGTATGAACTTTGAAAAATACTCATTTTGTGCAGGGATTTTAACAATTAGAAATTAGATAATTATAAAAAATTTAGATTAGAAATAGAAATGATTTAAAAATGAAGGATAAGATAATTTTAAAAACCGACCTTAGGGAGCATAAAAAATTACAAGTGAATATAAGATTTTATAAGGCCTTGGGTCTTGATTATGTCCTTCTTAGGCCCTTTGAAAGGCTTGACGAAAATGAACTTGAGGACTTTTTTGCCTTAAATCATTTCTACGAAAAAAACGGCCTTAGCCTTGTGGTGTCTTTCCATATTAAAAAACTTATGGCCAAACTTTTAGGGGAAAATCCTTCAAATATAGACTTTGCCGACCCAAAAATCAGGCAGGGTCTTTATCATTTTTTGGGATATTTGATTAAGCATGGGATTAAGGCTTTTGACCTTGAAGGCCTTGAAAATCTCGCACTTGGAGAGGGGGACCTCCTTAAAGCTTGTAGGGAACTAAATAAAAATACTTTTTTTAACAAGGATGTCCTTGCCATGGGGGAAATTTCTGCTAGCAAAAAGACCCAAATCGCCCTAGCAAATCCTAATTTTTCTGCCCTTTCTATGATAAGGCCAAGCGGAGAAATAGGGGATTTATTTAATTTTTCAAGAGATTTTGCCCTAGCAGGATCTAAGGTCTGCTTGGGTCTTTCAAATTTCCCCAGAGATGGAATCAATTTTGAAAATTATCCAGAGTCTGCCAAGAGATTAATTTTTATGACCCTTTTCTTTTTGAAAGGATCCTTATTTATAGATGAGAATTGGCTGGATTTTGGCGATATAATTTTTTTGCGAGAGCTTTTTATCCACAAAGAAAAAATCCAAGACCTAGGGAAAATGACAAAAATTTTGCCAAAGGAAGCTGACGTTTTGGCCTTTATTAGGGAAGGAAATGGGGAGAAGGTCTTGTTTTTGGCAAATTTATCAGAAAGGGAAGTCCTTTTAGATCTGGCTTTTAAGGTCATGGACTACAAGGATTATGAATTTTTGACAGGGTCCTTAACCCATCGCACCCTTTATAGGACCACACTTTTAAGGCCCTACGAGTCTATCGCTTTTATCAAATTGTAAATATTTTGAAAGAATGTAAAGTATAAGAAAGTTAAAAAACTAAGGAGCAATGATGAAAATTATAGTAATGGGCATGGGCTATGTTGGCCTATCAAACGCAGTTCTTTTGGCCCAATCAAACGAGGTTGTGGGCGTGGAAATTGACCCCAAAAAAGTTGACCTCATCAACAGCAAAAAATCGCCATTAAAGGACGATTACATAATAGATTATTTGGCAAATAAGGACTTAAACCTAATCGCCAAGACAAGTGGACAAGAGGACTTTGAGGACGCTGACCTAGTAATTTTAGCCCTTCCAACCAACTATGACGAGGTGGAAGAATTTTTTGACACTTCTTTTATAGACGACGCTATAAAGATGATCAAAGACATCAGAGCCGACTTGCCAATCCTTATAAAATCAACTATTCCAATTGGCTATACTGAGGGGAAAAACAAGGAATATGGGTGCGATAATATAATCTTCTCCCCTGAATTTTTAAGAGAGGGCAGGGCCCTTTACGATTCCCTTCATCCTACAAGGATTATCGTATCAGATAAGACAGGAATTGGGGAAAAGATAGCCGACCTCTACAAAAAAGAAGCCCTAAATGACCCAGAAGTGATTTTGATGGGAAGGAGTGAGGCTGAAGCAGTCAAACTTTTTGCCAACACTTACCTTGCAATGAGGGTGGCATTTTTCAACGAACTTGACAATTTTGCCCTAGGCAAGGGCCTTGATTCTAAGTCAATTATCGAGGGAGTTTCAGCAGATCCAAGGATAGGAAACCACTACAACAATCCATCTTTCGGTTACGGGGGCTATTGTTTGCCAAAAGATTCTAAACAGCTTTATGCCAATTTTGACAAGATTCCTTCTGCACTTTTTAAGTCCATTATCGACTCAAATGAGGTTAGAAAGGACTATGTATCAGAGGATATTTTGGCTAAAAATCCGGAGACCATCGGCGTTTACAGGCTTGTTATGAAAAAGGGTTCGGATAATTTTAGGAAGTCTGCAATCTTTGATGTAATAAATAACCTAAAAGAAAAGGGCGCAAATATTGTAATTTACGAGCCAAACCTTGATGGCGACGACTTTGAAGGTATGAAACTCGTTAGCAATTTAGATGACTTTAAGAAAGTCGATTTGATAATAGCAAACAGGGTCGAAGACGACCTAAAAGATGTAAAAAACAAGCTTTACACCAGAGATTTATTTGAGAGGGATTAGATGACAGAAAAGAAAAAAGTGCCCCAGGTTCATTCCAAGCTCAGAAAATCATTCATTTCTGTGCCTGAAGAAATCTACAAGGCAAGCGGAATCAAAATTTTTGATAAGAGGATCAAATCCTTGCTTTTTACTACAGACCTTGCCATAATCAGAAATTCAAATGCCGATTCAATCATGGCAGTCTACCCTTACACACCCCTAAATTCCATCACTGAGTCCATTATTTCCATAGCTTCAGTTCCATGTTTTATAGGTGTTGGCGGCGGCACTACCCAAGGGCCAAGGTCAAGGTTTGTAGCCTATTATGCAGAACTTGCTGGTGCCTATGGGGTTGTGGTAAATGGACCAATACCTCATGAAGATATTAGGGAAATTTCAAGCTTTGTCGACATACCAGTCATAGCCACAGTTTCGTCTTTGAAGGATGATTACAAGGAGAAAATCAAGGCGGGTGCTGAGATTTTGAATGTTTCTGGCGGTAAGTATACAGCTGATTTAGTTCGCCACATAAGGGCGGATATTGGCGATGACTTTCCAATAATTGCCACAGGTGGCAAGGACGGAAAATCCATACTTGAAACCATAAATGCTGGTGCCAATGCCATTTCCTACACTCCACCATCTTCGTCTGACGTTTTTGGGTCGATGATGGATACTTACAGGAATGAGGATGTTTAATGTATAGTGGATATTTTACAGATGTTGGAAATATTAAAGTAGGCCATGCCCAGGATATTGAGGGAGGCACAGGCCTTACCCTTATCCTTCCAGATCCAGGAAACACAGCAGGTGTAGACGTAAGGGGAGGGGCACCGGGCACACGTGAGACCGACCTTTTAAACCCTTTAAACCAGGTTTCTGAAGTTTCTTCCATAATTTTATCTGGGGGCTCTGCCTATGGACTTGAAGCGGCTAGCCACCTTATGAAAATCCTAGAAAAAGAAGGGATTGGCTTTGACGTGGGAGTTGGAGTCGTTCCAATCATTTCCCAGGCGGTCTTATTTGACCTAGCCTACAAAAATCCCAAGGCAAGGCCTGATGAAAAGATGACCCAAAAAGCTTTTGAATCTGCGACCTATGATGACAAGAGCCAAGGGATTCTTGGTGCAGGCACAGGTGCGACAGTTGGCAAGGCCCTTGGCCCAGAATTTTTGGTAAAATCTGGTCTCGGCCAGGCTTCTATTAAAAAAGGTGACCTAGTAGTGTCAGCAATCGTTGCAGTAAATGCCTTTGGAGATATTTTCGACTACCATAAGGGCCTCCAAATCGCTGGACCAACCAAAGACGGGAAAATGCTAAAAACAATAGATTTGATTGACCAAATCCTCGGTTCTTTTGCGGATATAAAGCCATCCAACACCACAATCGGGGCTGTTGCTACAAATGCCACTTTTTCTAAGACTGAGCTTACAAAAATTGCCGGCATGGCCCACGACGGCTACGCCAGGTCTATAAATCCAGTCCACACCCTTTTTGACGGGGACACAATCTTTTCCTTGGCGACAAATAAAGTAGAGGCGAACATAAACCTAGTAGGGGCACTCGCCGCAGAAGCCATGTCTATGGCCATTGCCAATGCCATTTACAGCCTAGGCGAAAATAAGAATAAAGGAGACTAGTCATCTAGTCTTTTTTTCTTGGGAAAATTTGTAAATTTAGTCCTTATTTCTTGGCACATCATATAAAATTTTAGGAAAGCTTAGCAAATCCCAGTTAGGATTTTTTTAAAAAAATTTTTTTAGCTTGAATAAAAAAATTTCGCCACAGTTTAGGCCATAAAATCTTAAAGCTATTAGAGTCTTTAAAAAAACACGTTTTTTCGTATAAATTTCCTATGTTATAGCGTTTTACTCGGAATATCAAAAAACCTTTTCATTAACAAAGAATTATGATATAATGAAAAAAAATGATAAGCTAAAAGGCGATAAGTTTTTCTAAGTAAAATAAAATGATAAATTAATCTCTACATATCCAATAATGTTTTTAATTTTACTTGTTAAATCTTATTTTTGATATTTATCGTTTTTATTTGTGAATCTAATTTTCAAAACAGAAATTTATGACAAAAGGGGTGGTTAGAATGTTCACATAAGAAATCTAGCTGAATATAAAGGACGATACTGTATTATTTTTGAAAATTTTAGGAGAATATATGAAATATTTAAAAGAATTTTGTTACATACTTTTTTTCTTATTGTTGGGCTTTATTGCTAAGAAATTAACAGGACTACCAATTCCAGAACCAGTTTTTGGTATGATTTTCTTATTTATTGCCCTTTGCTGCAAGTTTTTAAAGGTAGACGATATTGGGGAAACATCTGATTTTCTAACATCAATACTAGCCTTTACCTTCACACCACTTGGAGTTGCCCTTATGGTACAATTTGATGTGATTAGGGACAATGCCCTAAAAATATTAATAGTTATGACCGTTTCTTGCCTTATCACCATGGCTGTCACAGCCAAAATCGTTGAACTAGTACAGAAAGCGAGGAAATAAAATGAGTGATTTTTTAAATACATATGTAGCAGATAATGATTTTTTCGGGATTGTCCTAAGTATAGTTATGTTTAGGATAGGAATGGTAATTAACAAAAAAACTAAGGTTGCCATCCTAAACCCACTTCTACTAGCTATTGTTTTTTGTATAGCTTTCCTAAAATTAACAGGAATTTCTTATGAAAACTTCAACAAGGGCGGCCACTATATTTCCTTTATGATTGCCCCAATTACAGTTGCACTAGTAGTAAGTCTTTACAGAAATATAGAAAAATTAAAGGCCAACCTAATCCCAATTTTAATTGGTGTTTTTGTTGGATCTTTCGTGGCTATCCTTTCAGCCTATCTTTTATCAAAGGTATTTGGCTTTGATAGAGATTTGACACTTTCAATGATGCCACAATCTGTAACAACTCCAATCGCTAAATCCCTAACAGAGGAATATGTGGCGAAATTTGGGGCTGATGAAGTGACTATTAAGACCTTTGCGGCCATTACTGCCATCACAGTCATCCTAAGGGGAACTGTTGGTGCAATCTTTGCCCCAACAGTTATGAAGGTAATGAGGGTTAAAGACCCAGTCGCCCAAGGTATTGGTATTGGTACATCAAGCCACGCTATGGGTACATCAAAGGCTATCGAAATGGGCGAAGTTGAAGGAGCTATGAGTGGTTTATCTATAGCAGTAGCTGGTATTTGCACTGTTATCTTGATGCCATTATTTATAATTTTATTTTTCTAATATTTCATAGGTTTAATATTAGATGGCTAAAAAAATTTTTATGTATACAGGAAAGGGTGGGGTTGGCAAGTCAACACTTGCCAGCTCTACTGCCCTTCTTTCTGCTAAGAAAAATATAGAAACTATCTTAATCAGCATTGATTCAGCCCATAGTTTATCTGATATTTTTTCTATAAAAATAGGAAGTAACCTAACAAAAGTCAGGGAAGGTCTAACTGCAATTGAATTTGATAGCTCAAAAATTTTGGAAGAAGAATTTCCAAGTATAAAGGCAAGTCTGGCTAATGAGTTTAGGAAGGTTGATTTTTCAAAGATTTCTTATAATTCTAGCTACGATTTGCCCTTTGTGGTGAATATCCTTTCCTTGCTTAAAATCCTTGATATATACGAAAATTACGACTTTGAAAATATAATTGTGGATTGCCCTGCTTCGGCATCTACCTTTGCCTACCTAAAAATTCCTGAAATGCTTACTTGGTATCTGGAAAAGTTTTTTGGGGTAGGAAAGGGTATTATTAGGACTTTGAGACCTATTTCTAAGTATAAGTATCAGATTAACCTACCTGATAAGGAGGCTTTGGATAAGTTAGAAATCACTTATCAAAGGCTAAAAAAATTGGAAAATCTTTTGAAAGATAAGAGTATATCTACAATTAGGTTGGTTGGTCTGGCTGAAAAGATGGTTATAGAAGAAAGCAAGAGGGATTTTGCCTACCTTAGCCTATTTGATTACAATGTGGACGGGTATTTTGTAAATAGGCTCTTTACGGATGAAGATGTCGATTTTATCAAAAAACGTATCCAAATCCAGGATAAGAGGCTAGAGGAGATTGAAGCTTGTTTTTATAACCTCCCGATTTATAAGCTTGGCTTACGGAGTAAGGACCTAAAAAGTCTTGCCGATTTAGAAGACTTTGCCGAAAGTTTGGTCTTTAAGGATTCGCTTTTAGAGATTAAGGCTTTTGAAGAAGGCTATTATTACGAAAAGATGGCAAATGGCTATATCTTAACAATGTATATAGGCGAAGTAGATGATGTAGAAGTCTATAAAAAGGGTTCTGACATAAATATTAGGCTTAAAGATATAAAAAGGATTATTAGCCTGCCCAATGTTTGCGTAAATTCGGTAATTTCCAAATATTTTATCCAGGATGACAAACTTTTAATCTACTTAGAAAATAAGGGCCAAGAGGAGTTTTCTGTATGAGAATTATTATAAATACTGGCAAGGGTGGTGTAGGTAAGACCACAATTTCTGCCCTTACAGCTATAAATATTTCAAAAAGATACAAGACCTTGGTGATTAGTAGTGATCTTGCTCACAGTTTGAGCGATGTCCTAGATATACAATTAGGTGATGAGCCCCGACAAGTTTGTCATAATTTGTACGCTCTTGAAATAAATGCTATTAAAGAGAGTAAGAAGGCTTGGGGCAATCTTAATCTCTACATAAGACAATTGGTAAAAGAAAATGCTATGGATGATATCCAATTAGATGAATTGTTGTTATTGCCTGGTTTGGACGATGTATTTTCCCTCTTAAAAATTTTGGAAATTTATAAGAGTGGGGATTTTGAAGTCCTAGTTGTGGATTGTGGGCCAAGTGGAGAAACCATTTCCCTCTTGTCTACAGGAGAAAAATTCAATAATTTGGCAGATTCTTTGGTGCCAGTGGTTAAGAGATTTAACCGACTTTTCGGTAGTTTTATTGAAAAGCAAACAGAAGTTAAAAAACCAAAAGACATAGTTTTTGATGAATTTATAAGTTTGTCACAAAAATTATATGAACTTGAAAAGATTTTACAAGACCCTAGCCAAACTACAATCAGATTTGTAAGTAAGGCTAATAAGATTGTTGCAAATGAAACTTTTAGGTCCTATAGCCTTGCAAATATGTATGGATTTTTAACCGACTGTGTTTTTATAAATATGATCTATCCAGAGTCTATGAAAAGCTCATCTTATGACCATTTGCTTAAGGAAGAGGCCGAAAATATCAAGGCTATAGATGAATTTTTTGGAGAAGAGAAAGTTTTTAAATTAAGACTTAAAGACTATGAGGTCTTAGGCCTAGAAGCCCTAAATAGGCTCCATGATGAGTATTTTGAGGATTTATATCTTGAGGAAATTTTCCTAGATAAAAAGTCCTTTGAAATAATAGAGGAAAAGGGAAGCAAGATTATAGTAATTCATTTAGATTATGCGAAAGGAGATGAGGTTAAGGTAGAGAAGATAGGTGAAGATTTAGAAATATCTTACCTAAATTTCAAGAGAAGATTTAAGTTGCCAGATACGGTGTCTTCAAGGAAGATAAGTTCATTTTCCTTGGAAGATAAGAAATTAAGAATTGTGTTGGATTATGATTAAAAATAAAAATGAGAGGTCATAGATATATGGAAGGAAAAATGGAATTATTTGATACTTTCGCACAAAACCTTGAAAGTGTCAACGGCACTTGCTACAAGGTTGGTAAAAATGATTTGGCTGAAATAGTAGCCAAAATTTACAAGGACAATGCAATTGCTTCTACCTGTATGCTTGAAACAGACTTGGCCAAGGAAATAGGCTTAAGTGATTGCCTAAAAGCTAATGGTATTACAGTACATACAGACCATATTAGGTTGAATAGCGAAACCGATAAGGGTGGGATCACAGAAGTTGAATATGGTATAGCAGAGCTTGGTTCAGTAATTCAAGCCAGTGATAATGTAGATACAAGACTTATGGCGATTATGCCTGATTATTACATCGGAATAGTCAAGGGGTCAACAATTGTGAAAACATATGATGATATGTTTGATGTCCTAGCAGAATTGAAACCTTTCCCAAAATATGTGGGATTTATTACAGGTCCTTCAAGGACTGCAGATATTGAATGTGTTGGTACTGTGGGCGTTCACGGTCCTTTACAGATGAGCATTATTATTGTAACAGATCTATAATCTGAAGTATTGAGGAGATAAAAATGGTTGATACTATAAGTTTAAAAGATGAGATAAAGGACGCGCTCGATAACGCGACTTTAGGCAGGACCCTTGGTAATTTTTGTAAAACCTATCCACAAAGAAGGTTGAATTCTTACAAGGGCGTTGATTTCGAACAAACCCAACAGGCCATTAAAAAAGTAAAATCTTATGCAGCTGACCATGTTGATGAAATGATAGCTGAATTTAAGAAAAATTGCGAAGCCAGAGGTGGCCATGTAATCGTAGTTAAAAGCAAGGAAGAAGCAGCTGAATGGGTTAAAAACTTTATCAAAGAAAAAGACATAAAAACAGCTGTAAAATCAAAATCAATGTGTTCTGAGGAAATTCATTTTAATAAAATTCTTAAGGATAATGGTGTAGAGTGCCAAGAAACAGACTTGGGTGAATTTATTATTTCCCTAGAAGAAAATACTCCAGTACATATGGTAATGCCAGCTCTTCACTTAAATAAGGAGCAGGTAGCTGATTTATTCTCAGACTACACAAAAACTGACCACGCTCCAGTTATTTCTGAAGAAGTAAGGACAGCAAGGAAGGTTATGAGGGATAAATTTACTCATGCAGACCTTGGTGTATCTGGCGCTAACGTTGCTGTTGCAGAAACTGGTACAGTTTTCACAATGACCAATGAAGGTAATGGTAGGATGGTAGGTACCTTGCCAAAAGACCACCTCTACATATTTGGGATAGAAAAATTTGTAAAATCTATTTCAGATGCAAGGTGGATTTTCAAAGCTCTTCCACGTAATGGTACTGCCCAAAGAATTACCTCTTACTTATCTCTCTACACTGGTGCTTGCGAAGTTGTAACAGATAAGGAAAATGACACCAAAGAAGATAAGGGATTTTATTGCCTAATCCTTGATGACCCAGGCAGGAGAGAAATCTTAGCAGAAGAAGAATACAGACAAATTTTTAACTGCATTAGGTGCGGAGCTTGTCTAGATGTTTGCCCAGCCTTCGCCTTAGTTGGTGGCCACGTTTATGGATCAAATGTTTACACAGGTGGTATTGGTACCCTCCTAACTCATTTCTTAATTGATGAAAATAGGGCTAACCAAATCGAAAGCGTCTGCCTCCAATGTGGAAGGTGCAATGAAGTTTGTGGTGGTGGTCTACCAATAGCCCAAATGATTATGGGTATAAGGGAAGAAAATGTAAAGAAAAATCCAAACCCAGTTAAGAAATTTGCCCTAGACGCAGTTACAGATAGGAAACTTTTCCATTCATTATTGAGGATTGCATCTATTGCCCAAGAGCCATTTACCAAGGGCGGAACAATGATTAGACACCTTCCTGACTTTGCAGCAGGCATGACAGGTGGCAAGGTTCTTCCATCAATAGCCAAGGTGCCATTAAGAGATATCTTTGATGAAATAGATCAAAAAGTTGAAAATCAAAAGGGAACTGTTGCCTTATTTGCAGGATGCCTCTTAGACTTTGTTTATGTAGATACAGCTAAATCCTTGATTAAAAATATGAACTCAATAGGTTATAAGGTTGAATTCCCAATGGGTCAAGCTTGCTGTGGTTGTCCTGCTAGCAACATGGGTGATATAGAAAATGCAACCAAGGAAGCTGAGATTAATATAAAGGCTATGGATGCTGAAAAATATGACTACATCCTCCTTGCTTGTCCATCATGTACCCACCAACTTCAATCTTATAAGGATTTCTTTGAAGAAGGTACAGAGATGCATAAGAGGGCTGTGGAATTAGGTAGCAAGTGCGTTGACTTCTGCAAGCTCTTCCACGAAAAGGACACTCATGAAAACCATGGCGATGGCAAAAATGTTAAGGTAACCTACCATGATTCTTGTCACTTAAAGAGAACTTTGGGTGTCTTTGAAGAACCAAGAGAACTCCTAAAAGAAACTGAAGGTATAGAATTTGTTGAAATGGAAGAAAGCGACAACTGCTGCGGCTTCGCAGGTTCATATAATGTCCTTTATCCAGATATTTCATCAAAAATCCTAAAGAACAAAATAGAAAACATTAAAAAGTCTGGAGCAGATGTGGTAGCTGTAGATTGTCCGGGTTGCATGATGCAAATCAGGGGCGGTCTTGAGGCAGAAGGCCTTGATATCAAGGTTAAACACACTTCAGAAATCATAAGTGAAAAGAGAGGACTCATCTAGAAATGAATGAGAGAATAAGTGATGCAGCAGGTAGAGAAGAGTTAATAGATGAATTGATTATAAAAGTCCACGATGAAATAAGATTTATCTTATCCGACTATAAGTCAAGTCAAAATCTATTTGACATAATCTACGATGCTTTGAAATCAAGTGGAAAAATGCTAAGAACTAAGCTTTTAATTTGTACAAGTCTTCTAGGAAATAAAGATCTTTCCGAAAAAATAATAAGCCAGTGTGCAGCAGTAGAGATAACCCATCTTGCATCACTTATTCACGATGACATAATAGATGATTCTAACTTAAGAAGATCACACAAGTCAACTCAGGCCAAATACGGTAAGGATGTAGCTGTATTTGCTGGGGACTTTATGATAGCAAAAGTTTTTAGCTATTTGGCTAAGAAGGGTTTATATGAAGAGATTGGGGTAATGGCCGATACAATCAGGGATATGTGCAACGGAGAAGTTGGGCAAAATCTCATAAAATATAGGGTCGATACAAGCGAAGAGGAATATTTTGAGAATATTTCAGGCAAGACAGCTTCATTTTTCAAGACAGTTTGCTTTTTGGGGGCGAAAAATTCTGGATTTGACCAAAAAGATATAGAAAAAATGGTAAAATTCGGCCAAAATCTAGGCCTAATCTTCCAGCTAAAAGACGACCTTTTGGACTTATTTTCTGATAAGTCAATCACAGGCAAGGAAATTTTTTCTGACATAAGGGCAGGAATCTACACCTATCCTGTGATAAGGGCCTTGGAAGACGAAAAATACGGCAAGGATATCTACGGTATCCTAGCAAAGAATAGAAAAGAAGGTCTAAGCCAAGAAGAATTACAATATATAAGAAAACTTCTAATTGGTGCTCAGGCCCATACTTTAAGCAATGAAAAAATCAAAGACTTGGCAGATGAAAACAGAAATATTTTGGCAAGCCTAAACAGGAATGACCTTTACTATTTAGAAAAAATTTTAGAAAAGGTGGAGAAAAGCTAATGTACGCTTATCAGAGAATGTCAGCAAAAAACATAATAAATTTTGCAAATCCAAAGTCCTTTGTGGCATCAGTCATACCTGCAATATTCGGTATCCTGCTTACTATAAAATTTGGTTATAGTATGAGTTTTGCAAGGGGTCTAGTATTGATATTGACCTGCGTATTTTTCCAGGCCTCAGTCAATACAATCAATGACTATGCAGACTTTGTAAATGGGGTCGACAGCATTGATGATAACCTAGAAGCAGAAGATAATATCATGTTTTATAACAATATCAGACCAAAAAGTGTTGAAAACTTGGGCTTGATATTCCTAGCCATAGGCATAGGCTTGGGCTTTTTGGCCCTAGATGGCATAAATTATCCAAGCATAGCAATTGGCCTTGTTGCACTCTTTACAGTTTTGTTTTACTCCAAGGGTCCATTGCCAATTTCATATCTGCCTATAGGTGAATTTACAAGTGGTTTTGTAATGGGAGGGCTGATTCCTCTTGGAGTTAGTAGTGCTATTACTGCTAGCCTTAATCCAGAAATCCTAATCTATAGCCTGCCCTTTATATTGGGCATAGGGCTTATAATGATGTCTAACAATGCAAGTGATATAGAAAAAGATAAGAGAGCAAAAAGGAATACACTCGCGGTTGTCATGGGCAGGGAAAAAATTAGAATCCTGTACAAGATTTCCCTTGTTTTATGGCTTATAAGCCAGGTGATTTTGACCTATGTTTTGGCAGGAAATATACTCCTAGTCCTAAACCTTGCCTTATTATTTATCAAAAAAAATTTCATCAAAGAAGTTCTTTCCGCAAGTCTTTTGCCAGAGGCTAGGATTGGGCAAATGATGAATATAGCTAAGGCCAATGTCCTAATCAACGCTAGCTACTTGCTGTGGATAGGTCTTAGTATGATAGGGGCTTAGAATGGAAAAAAGTGATAAAGTTTATAATATATTTCAGAGAATTTCGCCTTTCTATGACAGTGCCAACGATAGGATTAGCCTAGGTTTACAAAAAAGTTGGAAAGAGCAATTCGTTAACACCGTCTTAAATACATGTAGCAAAGATTCATCTATCCTTGATCTATGTTCTGGGACCGGAGACATTGCCATTTCTTTGGCAAATAAGTCCCAAGCTAGGGTTGTGGGTGTGGATTTTTCGGAAAACATGTTGGCTCAGGCTTTAGATAAGGCGAAAGGCTTGGAAAATATATCCTTTACAAAAGCTGATGTTTCCAACTTGCCTTTTGAGGATGAGTCCTTTGATAATATTACTATTTCATTTGGCCTTAGAAATACAGCTGATTATGAGAAAGTTCTAAGGGAAATACTTAGGGTTGGCAAGAGTAAGTCTTACATCTATGTCTTGGATTCCTTTTCGGTTGAAAATGTCCTAGTTAAGCCATTTTATACCTTGTTCTTTAAATATATCATGCCTTTTTTGGGAGGCGGTTTTAGGAGGAGCAAGGATTATAGGTGGCTATATGAATCTACAAAAAACTTTATAAGCCCAGACCAATTAGTTCAAATTTTTGAATCTTTGGGCCTGAAAAATATAAAAATGAAAAAAATGCTATTCGGTGCTTGTGTTATCGTAATGGGAGAGAAAATCTAGAGAAATAATTAATATGGGGTGAAATAATGAGTGAAGATAAGTTTGATGTTATAATAGTTGGAGGTGGTGTTGCAGGTCTTGCGGCATCCATAGTTTTAGCAGAAAATGAACTAGAAGTTTTGTTAGTTGAAAGAGGGGACTACTGCGGAGCTAAAAACGTGACTGGCGGTAGGTTGTATGGCCATAGTTTAGAAAAAATCATACCTAACTTTGCTGACGAAGCTCCAATTGAAAGAAAAGTTGTTAAAGAAAAAATATCTATGATGAGCGAAAAATCCTCACTCGATATAGGTTATTCATCAAAAGAATTGGGTAAGGATAAGGATTCTTCATCATATGTGGTATTACATAGCAAGTTTGACCAATATTTGGCAGAAAAGGCTGAAGAGGCTGGAGTAGCCATTATTACAGGCGTACTTGTAGAAAAACTCCTATTAGAAGATGGCAAGGTAGTTGGTATTGACGCTACAGGCGAAGAAATGTACGCAGATGCAGTTATTATCGCCGATGGTGTAAACTCCCTACTTTCTCAACAAATAGGTATCAAAAAAGAACTAGAACCAAACCAAGTAGCTGTTGGCGCCAAGGAAGTAATTGAATTATCAGAAGAGATTATAAACGAGAGATTCAACCTTGAAAGTGGCGAGGGAATGAGCTGGCTATCTTGTGGCGACCCAACTATGGGTGGTTTTGGTGGTGGCTTTATTTACACAAATAAGGACTCTGTATCAATAGGTGTTGTAGCAACCCTTTCTGATATTGGATATTCCAACACAAAATTAACCGACTTATTAGAAAGATTTAAGGAACATGACAGCGTAGCACCATTCATCAAGGGTGGTAAGACCATAGAATATTCTGCCCACCTAGTACCAGAAGAAGGTATCCACATGGTTCCACAAATTTACGGAGACGGCTTCCTCGTAGTAGGAGACGCTGCAGGCTTCTGTATAAACCTAGGCTACACTGTAAGGGGTATGGATTTTGCAATTGAAAGTGGTAGGCTAGCTGCCCTTGCCATCCTAAGAGCTAAGGAAAAAGAAGATTTCAGCAAGGAAAGCCTAGCTGTTTACCAAGACTTAGTAAAGGATAGCTTTATCATGAAAGACCTTATGACCTTCAAAGCCTTCCCAACTATCCTAAGCAGGAGGGAAATCTTTAGCGACCTACCAGAAATCATAAATGACGTAGCTGGCAGGGCCTTTACCGTAAATGGTGGAGACAGCAAGGGCTTCATAATGGGAACAGTAAATGATCTTGCAACAAGGATTAGCGCAACACAACTATCAGACTTTATTTCTACTGTAATGGAGGCACTATAATGAAAAGAATGAGTGTAGAAGACAAGCTAGGTCTAAATATTTACCATACTGACGAATTTAATTCACATATTGATGTTGACCTAGAATTCAAAGATGAAGACGAAATAAAAAAATTAATCATAGCCTGCCCAGCAGCCTGCTATACCTATGTAGATGGTGTATTTAGCTTTTCTCACCTAGGTTGCTTGGAATGTGGTACCTGTAGGGTCTTATCCCACGGCAAAATCGTAAAAGATTGGAAACACCCACAAGGCGAAGTTGGCGTAACCTTTAGACAAGGTTAAGAAAAATTATAGAAAAATATAAAAAATGGACTTAACTAAGCCCTTACTTATCCTACAAAAATAACAATAGAAAACAACCCCTATTTGGATTTCCTGCTGGATTTCAAGCAGAAAAGCCAATGGGGGTTGTTTTTAAATCCTACATAAAGGTAGCGCCATCGCAATAGAGGATTTCGCCAGAAACATTGGAAGCAAGGTCGCTAGCAAGGAACAAAACTGCCTTGGCAACATCTTCTGGCTCGCCAATCCTCTTTAGTGGGATGATTTGCTTGACAGGTTCGATTTGCTCAGCTGGTGGAACAGCCACATATCTGTGTTTGTAACACATGGAGCAACTGCGTTGACCCTTACTCCATAAGGACCGAGTTCCCTTGCAAGTGAGATTGTAAGGCCGTTTACGGCAAATTTGCTGGTTGGATAGGCAACTCCAGTTTGCTGACCATTTTTTGATACTATTGAAGATAGGTTCACAATTGATCCAGACCTTTTTTCTGTGAAGTGTGGGAGGAAATTGTAGATTATATTGTAGGTCCCGTTGACATTGATATCCATTACATTTGCAAAGTGATTTAGTTCTACATTTAGACTTGGGATATTATCTGAAATGCCATCGCAGTTTATAAGTACATCCACTTTTCCAAAATCTTCTAGGACCTCTTTGGCAAAGTTTGCCACACTTTCTTAATCTGTAAGCTTTGGCCAATAGCCTTTAAACATTTCCTTATCGTACTTTTGAGTAAGTTTTTCGATAGCCTTGTTGGCAGATTCTTATATAGAGCCAAGGGCGGCAACTTTGGCCCCATTTTCTAGGAAAGTTTCTGCAATAGCAAAGCCAATTCCCCTTGATGAACCTGTCACAATAGCTACTTTGTTTTCTAATAATTTCATAAAATCTCCTTATAAATCGTTTTCTTTATCCTACTTTATACTATTTTTGAAAAATAAGCAAAAATTATGAAAAGTCAAGCTTTTTGTTTGACAAAGAGAGCTTTTGCGAGTATTATCAATAGGTAATCTCTACTCCGTAGTATAAACGGGGTCAATAGTCCACAGGGAGGTGAAAATATGAATAATTACGAAGCAGTATTGATTTTCAAGACTGAACTAGCTGATGCTGACAGAATTGCTCTTCTAGATAGATTCAAAGGTCATATCGAAGAAAACGGCGAAGTTGTATCAGTTGATGACTGGGGAAAAAGAAGACTTGCTTACGAAATCAACGACCTTAAAGAAGGTTACTACTATATCGTAGATTTCAAGTCTGAACCAGATCATATCAAAGAATTTGAAAGAAGATTAAGACTTTCAGATTTCGTTCTTAGATACATGGTTATAAGAAAAGAGGACTAATATGAATAAAGTGATACTTATAGGACGCCTAGTTAGGGATCCTGAGTTAAGGTATACCCAAGGAAATCAAGCGGTATGCACATTCACATTAGCAATTGACAAGAAATTAAGTCGTGAAAGAAGAGAAGAAGCGGAAGCAGCTAATCGTCCAACAGCGGATTTTCCAAGGATAACAGTTTGGGGTAGACAGGCAGAAAATGCCTCTAGATACCTCTTTAAAGGAAGTCAATGCGCAGTAGAAGGTAGGATCCAAACCGGAAGCTACCAAGATAGGGAAACAGGTAAGACAGTCTATACAACAGATGTTGTTGCCGATAATGTTGAGTTTTTAGGATCAAGGTCAGAAAGACAAAGTCATAGCTCAAATCCTGGTGATAACCAAGATGTCTACCAAAATAATTATTCCCAAACCAACAACTATCAAAATAATCAACCAAGTGGTCCATCCACAAACGATGATTTTTTTGACGATGACTTTACTGAAATCCAAGACGATGGCAGGATTCCATTCTAAGAGAATATAAAGAAAGGAATTACAATGGCAAGAAGATTTAAACCAAGAAAAAAGGTTGATCCATTTGTTAAAGACCCATCAAAGGTAATAGACTATAAAGACATTGAAACTCTTAAAAGATTTGTTACTGACAGAGGTAAGATTCTTCCAAGAAGAGTTACAGGTCTAAATGCAAAACACCAAAGAGAAATCACAAGAGCAATCAAAAGAGCTAGACAAGTAGCTTTATTGCCTTACGAAGAAAACTAAGATAAAATAAATAAAAAAATTTCAATAAGCAATCTGGGGAGCACAGCTCCCTTTTTATTTGCAATAAAACATGAATATTAAATATAACAAAGTATAGTTATAAGTATAATTAAATAATAAAAGGAGGAATTATGTTAATTGTTATTCTTTCTCTTATTGTAGCCATATTGGCCATAGTGCTAATGGCCTTTACAATCAAAGAGAAAATCCTTCCTGTATCAAGTGGTTCAAAGAGAATGCACGAGATCTCAGGATACATCAAAAACGGAGCAATGACCTTCATCGCAAGCGAGTATAAGTTCATCGTTGCCTTCGTTGTAGTCGTATCAATCTTAATTTCGATATTCCTAGATTACAAAATCACAATCTGCTACATAGTAGGTTCATGTTTCTCAATGTTAACAGGTTTTATCGGAATGAGAACAGCCACAGAAGCAAACGCTAGGTGTGCAAATGAAGCTATGGAAGGTGGCACAAACAGAGCCTTAAAACTTGCCTTTGCAGGTGGATCTGTAATGGGTTATGCAGTAACAGGACTTGGTTTTTCAGGCCTATTAATCTGCTACTTAATCTTTAGAGACCCAGCCATCGTAATGGGATATTCACTTGGTGCATCATCAGTAGCCCTATTTGCAAGAGTAGGTGGCGGTATCTATACAAAAGCCGCAGACCTTGGAGCAGACCTTGTAGGAAAGGTAGAAGCAGGTATCCCAGAAGATGACCCAAGAAACCCAGCAGTAATTGCAGACAACGTAGGAGACAACGTAGGAGACGTTGCAGGAATGGGAGCAGACTTATTTGAATCCTATGCCGGAGCAATCATCTCAGCGATCACCCTTGGCCTTGTATCATACGGCGAAGCAGGACTAAACTTCACACTTCTACTTACAGCAATTGGAATCCTATCATCCTTAGTAGCAGGCTTCTTATTTACATCCAAAAACCACAAAGACCCACAAAAGGGCCTAATGATGACAATCTATGTCTCAGGTGCAATTGTAATAATTGCCGCAATAATCTTATCATTTGCTTATTTTGGAAACGTAAAAGCAGCCCTTGCAATCATTACAGGAATCATAGTAGGAATTGCAATCGGACTTTTAACAGAAGTTTACACATCAGATAAATTCAAATATGTAAAAAATATAGCTGAAGAATCAAAAACAGGTGTTGCAACCAACATCATCTCAGGTCTATCAACAGGAATGCTATCAGCAGTAGGACCAATCATCCTAATCGCCCTAGGCATCATCGTAGCTTACTGGGCAGACGGAGTATTTGGTATAGCCCTATCAGCAGTAGGTATGCTATCAACAACAGCAACCACTGTATCAGTAGATGCCTACGGCCCAATCACAGACAACGCCGGCGGAATCGCTGAAATGGCAGCCCTACCAAGCCATGTAAGAGACATCACAGACGAATTAGACTCAATAGGAAACACAACAGCAGCCATAGGTAAAGGCTTTGCAATCGGCTCAGCAGCCCTCACAGCCCTATCCTTATTCGTAACCTACTCAGAAACATTAAACCTAGAAACAATATCAATTCTAGATTCCCACGTAGTAGCTGGAATGTTCGTAGGAGGCATGCTACCATTCTTATTTACAGCACTCACAATGAACTCTGTAGGAAAAGCAGCCACAGAAATGATCAACGAAGTAAGAAGACAATTTAGAAATGACCCAGGCCTACTAGAAGGAACAAGCGAACCAGATTATCAAAAATGTATTGAAATCTCAACATCAGCTTCCCTAAAAGAAATGATCCTACCAGGCGTTTTAGCAATAGTAGTACCAATCTTTGTAGGACTAGTATTTGGCCCAACAGCCCTAGGCGGACTTCTTGCAGGAGCCCTAGTAACAGGCGTACTAATGGCAATCTTCATGTCAAACGCAGGTGGAGCTTGGGATAACGCAAAGAAATACATCGAAACCCTAGAAGGTGAAGATGGAAAAGGCTCAGACGCTCACAAGGCATCAGTAGTAGGAGACACAGTAGGCGACCCATTCAAAGACACATCAGGTCCAGCCCTAAACATCCTAATCAAACTAATGACCGTAGTATCAGTAATCTGTGCCGGACTATTTATCTAAAACAAAACAATAAAAATCGACCTCATCTAAGATGGGGTCTTTTTTTGTACTATGAATAGTGTAAGAAAGAAAGCAATTTCTATTTTGCACTATTTTTGTTAGCAGATTTTTTGTGGTAAAAGATTAGAAATTATCTTAAATTCAAGATTGAAATTAAATTTAAATGCAAAAATCATATTGAAAATGAAAATAAAAATCAAAGAAACTTATAGAAAGTGTGAGATAAAGCTTGTCTAAGCTAAGGCTTGCACTTTTTTTATGGCAAAAATCGGGACATTTTCCTTTAAAATCCTATATATAAATAGACTTTAATACTAAAGGAGAATTTATGACAGGAACATATTATACAATTTTACCTGCAGAGGTAAGGCTGGATAAGAGGCTCTTGCCCTTTGAGAGAATTTTATTTTCAGATATTTTAACACTTGCCAACAAGAATGGTTATTGTTTTGCTTCAAACGCTTATTTTGCAAAAGCCTACGAGGTATCAACTGTCTCCATATCAACTTGGATATCAAACCTAGTAAAATATGGCTATATAAGCCGCTCTTATGATTACAAAGACAAGACAAAAAAGATAGAAAGACGTAGGCTCTATATCAAAGCAGACTTTATGACATATAAAAGCAGACTTAATGACCCCCACAAAGGAGACTTTAAGGAGGGTATAAAAGGAGACTTTAAAGATAATAATATAAATATAAATAATATAAAGGATAATATGGGCTACACCACAAAAGTATCTATAGAAAATCCATCTAGACCACCAAGGAAGTCCGACTATCTACAAGCTATGTTGGATAGGATTTAGGAAGGAGGGAAAATGGTAAAGGTAATTAATAAAAAAGGCAAGAAATATTTAAATATAGACGGTAGGGAGTACGGTCCGAAATCCCTTTATTTTCATATACAAAGAACCACTTCTACCTTAGAATATTTCACAAAAAGTGGTGATTGGGATGAAGATAGGCAAAGTCAAGTGAAAAAATATATCCAAAGGCTTGTGGAAATCTATAGGAAATATTATCCGGAAGAGGATAATTGGTGATATAAAAGATTAGATATAGAAAAAATAGGGGTTCCCCACCAAACTTATTAGTAAGTTTTTTAATGAGCGAGGAAACCCTATTTAATTTAATATATGAATATTGCTTTAATTGTCAAATATAAACTAAGAATGTTTTGTGGAACATTAAAAAATATTTGTGATTTATGCTTGATAAATAAATGAATATATTATATAACTAACATAAGAAAATAAGGGAGGGTAAAATGTTATCCAAAAATCAAGTTATTGAAATCGCGGATTTATTTTTCAATGGAAATCCTGAAAAGGCCTATACCCTAGTTTCGGATATGAATGAATGGAATCAGTTTATTAATTCGATAAAAAAAGATGAAAATCAGTTGAAAGCATATCTAATAATGAAGCATAGCGACCTAAGTATTTGGGAAAAACATACCCCATTTAAGGAAAAGAGAGCCTACCCAAGCTACGATATTGGATATTAAGATTCAATATTCTAATGGAAGAACAAGAATATTCATTAATTTAGGAAGACTCTAATTCCTAGCATAGATCTCTATGAGGAATAAAAAGGATAAAATATAAGCAACAGATTAAATAAATCACGGTTTATTTATAAATAGGTTTACTGGTTCATTTAAGGTCAAAGTTATAGATCATAGAGAATCAAATAAAGAAGATAAAAATTAATCTTAAGAATTTTGGAAAAATTTAGATGTGATGTTTCAAATTAGAAATATTTTAGTTTGGTAAATTGAAAAATCAGGCTGATTATTATAAGTTAATAGTATATGATAAGATGGCAATTATTTCGTAAAAATTACTGGCTTAGTATTTTCGTTATACGGACTAATGCGTATAATGATATATAAGAATTTTAATATTTGCAAGATTTATGGTGAAATTATTGACTTTGATATGCAAAAAAAGAATTTCATCTGAGTAATGGGAGAGATGCCAAAAGGCAAAAGACCATAAAAGACTTAAGAAATTTAGATGATAAGGAGAATTTTTATGTTTGTATCTTATCCAGCCGTGTTTTTGAAAAATGTAGAAAGCCTTGGGTTTACAATTTTATTTCCTGATTTACCAGGCTGTATTTCATGTGGAAATGATGTGAAGGACGCCTTATACATGGCAAATGACGCCCTGGGTTGTTTTTTATTTGATGATTATGCAAGGCTTGAGGATATGCCAAAATCTTCATTATTAGAAGATATTGATCTTAGAGATTTTATTGAGGAGGACGAATACAAATATCTTTCATTAGAAGGAAGTTTTAAGTCTTATGTTGGTTTGAATTTGACTGATTATGTGAAAAAACATGAAAAGAAAACTGTTAAGAAAAATGTAACCATACCTTCCTACCTTAATGAAATGGGCAAGGCTAGTAAAATTAATTTTTCCAAACTTTTAACAGAGGCTTTGGAAAGGGAATTTGATATAGAATAATTTATTTATTGGCGATTACAGGTGTGGTCGCTTTTTACTTGGTAAAAATGAAGATTATGAAATTTACTTTATTTTTAAAAAATGCACAAACGGGTAAAGATATATCGAGTATAGGACTTGATGAAAAAGAAGATCTGTATCAGAAAAATAGTGAGTCTTTAGTCAATACTATAAGAAAATCTTCAAATATTGTAGAAATTATTCTTAAGGAGTTTTCAAATGAATAAAAAAGAATTAACTGATGAAGAAAAGCAAAAATTATTGACAAATAGATTTACAGCTCCTTTTAAGGGGGAGACTATCGGACATAGAGAATTAACAGAGGAAGAGAAAAAAGAAGCTGAAGTGTTTTGGAAGAAAATAGACGAAAGAAAAGAAAACAAATGAATATTATCATACAAAGATAAGTAAATAATGACAAATGTGGATTAATCAATCTAGTAAATTCTAATTAAGGAAAATTATGAAGAATTCTTGGTATAAAAATAAAAAAACAGATCTAATTTGGTGGAAAAAGTCGGATAGAATTGGCGTGTGGGAATTTTCCTTTGATAAGGTTAAGGTTTATAATTTGTTTAAAGATTATCCTGCTTGTCTAAATAAAGAAGAAAAAGAGATATTTGATAGGGAAAATCCCTATCGGAAAGATTTTTTTAAGGATAGGTAATAAATTCTATTGTTTAAGAAAATTAATATTTATTAGCATAAAAAAAGGACCTCTTATGGTCTTTTTTATTTATCATATACTATAAAATGTTATTTTTAAGATATGGTGCGGGATAGAAGATTTGAACTTCCACGACCTAAAATCGGTCACAAGATCCTTAGTCTTGCGCGTCTGCCAATTCCGCCAATCCCGCATGGGATTACTAGTAAATAATACTATATATTCTATAAATTGTCAACTGCTTTTCCATTCTTGTGTAAAATTTTTCTTACAATTCGCAAAAAAATTAGGTTTTGCCTTGGGATATGATATAATAATTTTGAGGTATATATGATTAAAAAATGTTTTGCAAAGATTAACCTTAGCCTTGATATTATCTCAAAAAGAGCTGATGGTTATCACAATATCGACACTTTGATGGCGAGGATTAATCTTTTTGATAAATTAGAAATAGAAAAAACTTCTGACGGCAAATTTACTTATGACTCTAATGTAAGCTTAGGAAAAGTCGAGGATAACTTGATTTTTAAGGCCTACGAGGTCATGAAAAATCTTGCGGGCGAAAAGGCGACGGGCATTAGGGTTAAACTAACAAAAAATATTCCGGTTGCGGCTGGCCTTGCAGGTGGATCTACCAACGCCGCTGAGACTATAAAGGCCCTAAACGAACTTTGGGGCTTGGGTCTTACTAAAAATGACCTTATGGAGGCTGGGGCCAAGCTTGGGGCGGATATTCCATTTTTCTTCCTTGAAAGGGCGGCTCGTGCGACTGGTATCGGGGAAATCCTCGAGCCTTTTTCTATCAAAACACCCCTCAAGGTTCTTTTGGTAAATGACGGGACAAGTATAGCTTCTGCCCATGTATACAAAAATACCAAGCTTTTTGGCCACATTAAGACTGGTGAAATTGCAAAAAGTCTTAGCCAAGGTTCTTGGGAGTTTGTAGAGGATTTTGAAAATGTAATGGAAGACGTAGTTTTGAGGGATTTTCCACACCTAAAGGCAATTAAGGAAAATTTGACCAATCATGGTGCCCTTAAGGCCCTTGTTTCTGGGTCTGGCGCTTCTATTTTTGGGATTTTTAAGGATGAAAAGTGCTTGGATATGGCATACGAAGGCCTTAAGGATTCCTACAATTTTGTGAGAAAGGTGGACCTAATTGATGACTAATATTGGAATTTTTGATTCGGGTCTGGGCGGAGTTGCGGTTTTAAACGAACTTGCCAAGAAAAACAAGGCCAATTATTTCTACCTGGGGGACAATCTCAGAGTCCCTTATGGCAACAGGTCAAAGACTGAAATAACAAGCTTTGCGACCGATATTGTTAATTACCTTGAGTCCTATGATATAGATTATTACATAATCGCCTGCAACACAATTTCTGTGACTTGCAAGGATTATTTGAGGGAGAAATTCCAGAAAGAATTTATCACTATTGCCGATATGGCGATTGAGGCTGCATCGGGCTTTGAGGGTGATTACCTGACACTTGCAACCAAGGCTACTATTGATAGTCACTATTATAAAAAGGCCTTGGAGGCAAGAAAAGACTGCAAGGTCTACGAGTCAAAGGCCATTGACCTGGTGAATTTAATTGAAAGTGGAATTTTGGAAGGTGCGACACTTAATGACTCGCTAGATGAATATTTATCCATAGCAAATGAAAAGAAAATTCCAAATATTATCCTTGCCTGCACCCATTATCCAATAATCAAGGATAGGATTAAAGAAAGGCTAAATTATGAGGCAAATATCATAGATCCCGCCCTTTATTTGGCTGAAAAAATAGTGACTGAAGACCACCCAAATAGGGTAAATATATTTATGACAAAGAAAAGCGATGAAACTCGTGATTTAATCGATAAAATTATGGATGTTGACTATAAATTGAGCTTTATAGGAGGTTTGTAAGATGATTTACGCAATTATGGATATCGGCTCAAACACAGTAAGACTCTCAGTTTACAAGGAAAAAAACGGCGAGGCTGTGAATTTATTTTCAGAAAAAGAACAAGTTTCCCTTAAATCCTACGTCAAGGACGGCAGGCTTACTGAGAAGGGGATAAAGAGGTTGTTTTCAACTCTTGCAAACTTTAAGGAAGTTGTGGATAACTTTGACGATATCGACGAGGTCCATCCTTTTGCAACTGCGACTGTAAGGGACGTTGCTAACAGGTCTGATATTTTAGCCCTAATTAAGGATAAGCTTGACCTTGATATAGAGATTTTATCCGGCGAAGAGGAGGCCCAGCTCGCCTTTGTGGGTGCGGCTGTTTCTACTGATGTCAAGGAGGGCGTTCTTTGTGATATTGGAGGTGGTTCGACTGAAGTTGTTTTGATTGACCAGGGCAAGGTTATTAAGTCTTCATCCCTCTCAATTGGTTCACTTTCAGCCTTTAACGACTATGTTGAAGGACTTTTTGTCGATAAGGCCAGCAGGAAAAAAATCGAAAACCGAGTCGTCCAGCTTTTTGATGATACTTCTATGTATAGGGAAGATTTCAATGTCCTATCAGCCGTTGGAGGTTCTGCCCGTGCTGCCCTCATGGTTTATAGGGAATATTACGGCCTAACTGATGACGTCCGATCCATGGATGCGGCGGATTTCCAAGCCATGGTAAAAGATATTATTAAAAAATCTGACAAGAAGAAAATGCGTTTAATCCTTGATATTAAGCCAGACAGGATCCACACCCTCTTGCCTGGAATGATTATTATGAATGAAATATGCAAGTTTTTCTCAGTTGAAAAAATAAATGTTAGCCAAACGGGTGTTAGGGAAGGATATGTCTATAGCAAACTTTTAGGAAGGGGCTAGGCATGAAAAATTATACGCAAAATAGGGAATTATCCTGGCTAGACTTTAATAAAAGAGTTATAGAAGAAGCCATGGATAAGACCGTCCCAGTCCTTGAAAGACTCAAGTTTCTATCGATTTACGATACTAACCTTGAAGAGTTTTTTATGGTAAGGATTGGGTCTTTGACTGACTTGTCAAAGCTTAAAAAGCAACCTATTGATAACAAGTCAAACATGACTCCAATTGAGCAAATTGACGCATCTCTTGAAAAACTTGTGCCAATGTATGAGAGAAAGGACCAGATATATCTTGACCTAATCGAAGACTTGGCCAAGGAAGGTATAAATATACGAAAAGTTACCGATTTAGATGAAAAGGGCAGGGATTTTTGCCAGGTATATTTTGACACAAAAATCGAACCGATTTTGTCTTTTCAAATTATTGATAGGGTCCACCCACTGCCAAGACTTGCGAATTTAAGCCTGTCAGTAGTCTTTGACCTGTCCAAGAAAAAGTCCAAATCATCCAGCCCAAAGGAAATAATCGGCATAATCTACCTGCCAGAAAGGCTAAAAAGATATGTCATGATTTCCGACAGGACCTATGTTTTCCTTGAAGATATAATCAAGGAATGTGGGGCAGAAGTTTTTGAGGGCTATAAGGCTGAGAATGCCTTTGTTATGAGCCTTACAAGGAACGCTGATATTTCCTATGACGATGATGACTACGATGTCGAGGAAGACTTCAGGACCTATATGAAGGGGAAATTAAAGAAGAGAAATAGGCTAAAGCCAGTAAGGCTTGAGGTTGATTCTCCACTTGTCGCTGAAGATAAGGAATTTTTATGCAAGAATTTTGAACTTAGCGAGAAATCAATCTTCGTTTCAAAAACCCCTTTCCAACTAGGTTTTATCTTTGATTTCATTGAGAACCTACCAAGAAGGACCAAAAATGCCCTAACATACGAGCCTTTTGAGCCACAAGGATCAGCCATGGTAAATCCAGCAAGGCCAATGATTGATCAGATTATCGAAAAAGACATAATTTTATCCTACCCTTACGAGTCCATGGACCCAATGATAAGGCTTTTGGATGAGGCGGCAACTGATCCTACTGTAGATTCCATAAAGATTACCCTTTATAGGATTGCTAAGGATTCTAAAATTGCCAAGAGCCTCATTAAGGCCAGTGAAAATGGCAAGGAAGTCATTGTCCTATTGGAATTAAGGGCGAGATTTGACGAAGATAACAACATTTTCTGGTCGTCAAGGCTTGAAGATGCGGGCTGCAAGATTGTCTACGGTTTTGACCATTACAAGTGCCATTCCAAGGTTTGCCTCATTACTAGGTATGTTGACGGGGAAATTTCCTTTATTACTCAGATTGCGACCGGAAATTATAACGAAAAAACCGCCAAACTTTATACAGATTTTTCCTTCATGACAGGAGATATGGTCATTGGCCAAGATGCCAAGGATTTATTTGATAATATTTTGATAGGCAATCTCGAAGGCGATTACAAAAAGCTCATGGTTTCGCCAAAGTCTATGCCAGAAGGCCTTGAAAAATTGTTTAAAGATGAGATTAAAAAGGCTAAAAATGGAGAAGACGCCTATATCAGGCTAAAGATGAATTCAATTTCCGATAGGGGCTTAATTGACCTTTTGGCCAAGGCAAGCCAGGCGGGAGTTGAAATCAAGATGATGGTAAGGGGTATCACCTGCATCTTGCCAGGAGTAGCAGGAGAGACTGAAAACATTGAAATTTACCAGATTGTTGGCAGGTTCCTCGAACACCACAGGATTTACCAATTCGGCAGGGAAAACCCAAAAGTTTATATATCTTCGGCCGATTTTATGACCCGAAATATCAGAAATAGGGTCGAAGTTGCAGTACCAATCGAAGATCCTGATGTGAAAAAATATGTCCTAGACTTTTGCGATACCATGTTTGCTGATGACGTTAAAATCAGGAAATTATATGCAACTGGCGAATATTTGAGGGTGGAAAATAAGAATAATTATAATGCCCAAGAAGAGCTTATGAAAAAAGCCATCTCAGATTTTGAACAGGCAGAAGCTAAGTATAGGGAAAATGATTTAGGAAATAATCATAAAATACTTAAAGCTGATGCTGCAAAAAAAGATGAGGAAAAAGCAAGTTTTATAGACTGGCTTAAAAATATTTTTAAGAATTAGTCAAAATAAACCTAAAATTGATGAAAATCCGACAAAAAAGTCGGATTTTTTACTTTTTTCTTTAAAAAATACGCATTTTGCCCTGTTCATTTTGTAAAATTCGTGTTATAATAATGGTAACGAAATGTAATGTTGAACTAAAATAGTAAATTGAAATATATTTAATATTTATGCAAGACCTTACTGACCCACAGATTTACACTAAAATATTGAAATAAATAGAGGAATAAAAATGTCAAACAAAGGTATCAGAGAGCTTAAGAGACGTAAAAGAAGAGAGACAAGAAGAAGGAGAAAAAAGGCAATTTTTCTAGGTGCTGGATTGGTTTTGACCCTTACAACAGCTAAGTTTGCCCTACAAAAAGATGATGATTACCAAATCAGAAGACCAAGTGAATACAGGATTGCATCTGGTGAATTAATGGCAGATAAAGCCAAAGAGGAAAAAGCCAGCACATCCGATGTCCACGTAGCAACTGAGATTGGTTTTAAAAATATAGATTTAAAAGATGAACAAAAGATCGAAGATAGCTCTTATGAAAATGAGCTTGTTGAGTATGTGAAGTGCCTACAAACCCAATATGCCTACCAATTTCCAAATGATTATTCAAAAACAGATAAGTTTGTAAAGGAAGGCCAATACCTTGGTTTTTATGGCTCGGAAAACGGTTTTGCAAAGGTAAAAATTGACGATTCATATTATTATGTAAATAAATATGGACTTGCAAAGACAGATCCAAGCGAGACTGTAAAGGTTGTAAGCGGAATAGTTTATGTCAGCGAAGCCTATCCACTACCAGCAAATTTTGACCCAGGTGTGGACAAGACTGCTAGGCGTGCCTTCGAAACCATGCGCCAAGATATGGAAAGAGTTGGCCTAAACCTAAAGATAGCGTCTGACTACAGGGGCTATGAGCTTGAGGGCAAGATGTATGATGCGGGCGAAGTTGATGCAGAACCAGCCGGCACAAGTGAACACCAAACAGGCACAGCCTTTGACTTTTTCACAGAAGGCTCTAAATACAATGATAAATTTGAAGCGACAGCCGAATACAAATGGCTAGCTGAAAATGCCTATAAATATGGATTTATCGAAAGATATCCAAAGGGTAAGGAAAATAAAACCCACCACAAGGCCCAAGCTTGGCACTACAGGTTTGTAGGGGTCGAAAATGCCAAGGAAATTTACGACAACAATCTTACTTTAGAAGAATTTTTAAAGATATCATAGGGGGAAGTATGAAAACAATTCAAACAAAAAATGCACCAGCAGCTGTAGGAGCCTATGCCCAAGGCATAGTTACAGATAATTTAATATTCACATCAGGCCAACTTCCACTTGACCCAGCAACAGGCGAATTAGAAATGGAAATCAAAAAGGCCACAAAAAGAGCCCTTGAAAACATCAAGGCCATAGTAGAAGCAGGCGGTTCATCTGTGGATAAAATTGTAAAATGCAATGTATTCCTAGATGACGTAAACGACTTTGCAGCCTTCAACCAAGTCTACGAAGAATTCTTCGGCGACCATAAACCAGCCAGATCTGCCCTAGAAGTAGCAAACATACCAAAAGGTGCAGTAATAGAAATCGAAGCCATAGCTGTACTATAGCCTTGTCCTAATTTTCCGAAAGGAAAATTATGAAAATCCTTATGCAGAGGTTCGAACTTGTCCTTATTTCCCGAAGGAAAATAAGCAGAAAGTTCCACCGATGCTATAGCTTTGTCCTAACGAGAACGAAGTTCGAGTTATGGAAAGACGGTAGTCCTAGTTAAAAAGGAATTTTCGAAAAAACAGGATTAGTGTGCTCAATTTCTGGGAAATATTCATAGTCTTTTTGGATAAGTTTTCGAAACTATTGCTAAAGTTATTCTGAAAATGAAAATCTTGTGAAATAGGATTTGTAAAAATTTTTGAAAACAGAATCATTATGTAAATGATTTTAAAAAGTATTTATAAGCTCTTTATTATTTGTTTGATAAGATTATAAGAAATAAAAAAATAAGAAAAATACAATCTTGACCCAGAGGGGTCATTTTTGTTTTTGTGGGAATTTTGAAATTAAAGTTAAGGAAGAGAGATGGATCAGGATTGTGGATTTAGAAAAGGGGATAAGTGGTTTAGGTATAGGGCTGATGCAATAATAGTCGAAGATGACTGCGTTTTGTTTGCGGGAAATGAAGTAGAGGACTATTACTATTCCATAGGTGGCGGAGTCCATTTGGGGGAAAGTTCTGAACAAGCCATAAAAAGAGAAGTCTTCGAAGAAACAGGCGCCTATTACGAAGTTGATTATTTGGCTATTATTCACGAAAATTTCTTTGTAGGAAGCTCTAGTTTAAAAGGCGTAGACTGCCATGAGATTTGCTTTTATTACATGATGAAGCCAAAGGGCGATAAAAATCTTAATAGCCACAGCCATACCATGGGAGGCATAAAAGAAACTATGCACTGGATACCAATCGACCGACTTGAAAATTATAAGGCTTATCCGACTTTTATGAAAGATTATTTAAAGTCAGACCACAAGGACCTCGTTCACATCGTCACAGATGAAAGAGTCTGACAAGGCTCAGCCATCTATTGAAATATTGAAAGTTTCATTTTATAGATAAAGTCAAGCATTGAATTCCTGTCATTTAAGGATTTCATAAGATGTTGAATGGCAAAAATAAATATATTAAAATGATAGATAACATTTTTTAATCTCGCCACTTTTGCATTATCATAGCCAAATTAATTAAAATGGCGAGATTAATCTCGCCAATCTTGATTTATATACGCCAATTATGGTATAATGGCGAGAAAGGTGGTGAGATTTCATGACGGAATTTAATTATTCAAAATTGCTTGAGTTAAATATACCTGCGAATATGTATGATTTGATAGCAAAAATATACGAGTATAAGGGTAAACAGGAACTTTATGTGGAAAATTTCTCAGATGTACTCGAAAAAATGGTAGAAGTTGCTAAGATCCAATCAACAAAATCATCAAATGCAATTGAAGGCATTTCTACAAGTGATGGCAGGTTAGCAGAATTGATGAAGAAAAAAAGTGTGCCAAGAAATAGAAATGAAGAAGAAATATATGGCTATAGACAAGTACTAGATATTATTCACGAAAACTATGAAAATATAGACTTTACAAAAAATAATATTTTAACTTTGCACAATAGACTATATTCTTACTCTGGAGGGAGTCATAAGGGCAAATTTAAGAGCATAGATAATAGTATAGTTGAAACAAACGTACTAGGGGAAAAAAGAATAAGATTTCAGCCTGTATCAGCTTTTGAAACAGAATCATACATTGATAAAATGATTAGCGCTTATGATGAAGCTATAAATTTAAAAATACCACCATTGTTACTAATTCCGGTTGTTGTTCATGATTTTTTGTGCATCCATCCTTTTTTTGATGGAAATGGGAGGATGTCTAGACTTATCACACTTCTACTTCTTTATAAAAATGGTTTTTTTGTAGGAAAATATATTTCATTAGAAATGATAATAGAAGATACCAAGGATTCGTATTATGAAGAATTGCAAGCGTCAAGTGAAAATTGGCATTCTGGAACTAATGATGAATTACCATTTATAAAATATATGCTATCAGTAATTTACAAGGCATATAGTGAATGTGATGAGAGATTTAGGCTAATAGGGGAGAAATCTTTGACATCTGCAGAAAGGGTGTTAAAGGTATTTGATAACACTTTAGAAGCCCTATCTAAATCTGATATTGTTATACTCTGCCCAGATATTTCAAAGAGAACTATCGAGAGAGCATTAAAAGAGCTAAGTGATGGAGGTTTAATTAAACAAATAGGTAGCGGGAGAGCGACTAAATATATTAAAGTAGAAAGTCTATATGAGTGATAAAATCTATCTAATATTTTTAGGTGTAAATATTTTAATTATTATAGTAAATTACAATCTTTTAAAAAACCCAAAACCATACCCACCAGAGGAAATTAGGAAAGAATTTAAAAGTGGGGGAGAAAGGCGAGGTTCATATAAGTATAGTGGCCTGTCCCATTACCTTCTCCCAAGACTTGTTAAAAGCCAAGCAAATTGGGAAAATGGAAATACTTATTGGTATAGGTCTGGTGTAAGATTGGGAATATTTAGTATTGTTCTTACACTGATAACAGCAATATTAGGTGAAGTTTTTAGACTTTTTGATTCTTTAGTTGGCTTGTTTATTAATTTAATTCCGTGGGTTTTAGGAATGATATATATGTGTATAAGGATGGAAAAAGATATTTTAAAGGATTAATTTATAGAATATTTTTTTATGAATTTCAATCTGTGAATTTTGAAAGGACAGTTATGAATCTTGAAAATATTATTCATAATCAAAGAGAATTTTTTCTAGGCAACTCTACCAAGTCCTATGATTTTAGGATGAGAGAGTTAAACAAGCTTGAAAAGGCCATAAGGGAAAATGAAGGGGCGATTCTTGCTGCCCTTGAAAAAGACTTGGGCAAATCTAATTTTGAATCATATCTTACTGAATACCATTTTGTCCTTGAAGAGATTAAATTTGCAAAGAAAAATCTTAAAAAGTGGATGAAGAAAAAAAGAGTAGGAAAGTCCCTTACGACCTTTCCAGCAAAAAGTTTTTATGTCTACGAGCCCCTTGGCGTGACTTTGATTATTTCCCCATGGAATTACCCTTTTAATTTGAGTTTGGGTCCTGTTGTTGGGGCCATAGCAAGTGGTAATACTGTGATTTTAAAGACTTCATCAAAATCGACTGAAACAAGTAAAATTATCTCAAGAATTGTCGGGGATAATTTTAGGGAAGAGTATTTTATTCATTTAGATAATGAAAAACTCGACTATGATGAATTGATAAATAAGCCTTATGACCATGTTTTTTATACAGGAGGTCCTGGTGTTGCCAAAAAAATTATGGAAGCTCAAGCTCCTCACCTTAGTAAATTAACATTAGAACTTGGGGGAAAGAGTCCTTGCCTGGTTGAAAAGACAGCTGACATAAAAATGGCGGCAAAGAAAATTGCCTGGGCCAAAACTGTAAATGCCGGCCAAACCTGTATTGCCCCAGACTTTTTGATCGTAGATAAGGCCATAAAAGACAATCTAATTTTAGAATTAAAGGAAAAGCTAACTGACTTTTATGGGGAAAACCCACTTGCTAATAAAGACTTGCCAAGGATTATAAATACCCATCATTTTGATAGGCTTTTGGAGCTTATAGACGAAGACAAAGTAGTTTTTGGAGGAGCTTATGATAGGGATAAATTAAAAATAGCCCCAACTATCATGGACGGGGTCGATTTTTCTGATCCTGTCATGGGTGAGGAAATTTTTGGACCTATTATTCCCATAATTTCTTACTCAAAGCTTGATGAGATTTTGGGTAAAATAAAGAGAATGCCAAAGCCCTTAGCTTTTTATACCTTTACACGTGATAAAAATATAGAAGATAAAATCATCAGGGAAATGGAATACGGCAACGGGGCCATTAATGAGTGCTTGATGCAAATTGCTAATCCTAGGTTAGAATTTGGGGGAGTAGGAAATTCGGGCCAGGGAGGCTACCACGGTTTTTTTGGTTTTATGAATTTTTCTAATAGGAAATCTATGGTCAAGGCTGGATTTTTTGATAATCCTTTTAGGTATCCGCCTTATTCGAAAAAGACCCTTGCTTTGATAAAAAAAATTTTGACTATGTAGATAAATACCATATTATAAGGGAGAAAACATAAAAAAAAGAAGTGTTGAAGAAATATTTGTAGCAACTCTCTTAGACTTGTCTGTGAGAATGGATCTTGATAAGATCACTGTAAGAAAAATCGTTGAAGAATCAGGTTTGTCCCAGCAAACTTTTTATAATTATTATAAAAATAAGGAAGGCTTGGGTTTTTCTGTCCACAAGGTCTATGGGCAGAGTCTGATTGATAGGTTAAATGAAGATGAAGATTATGATTTAAATAATCTTTTGATTGATAATATCAAGTTTTATCAAGAACACAAACAATTTATTTTAAATGCTCTAAAGCATACAAAGGGAGATAATTCATACTTTCATCTATCTGCTGAAAATGCTTATAAAAGCCTAAAGGAATATCTTTTAAAGAAAAATAATTCTAGCAAAGTATTAAAGTCATTTAATAACTCTGCTAGTTTTTCATATTAGATAAAATCATTTACTTATAATTTTTCATAGCAAAAAGCTCGAAGTAAATCTTCGAGCTTAATTTTTTTCTTAAATTTCTGTGTTTTTTATATCTTCTGCTATTAGTTTAGCAAGTTCTTTAAGTTCTGATACTTGTGGGTCTTTTACTCCGGAGTTGATTTTTACAACGTCGCCAATGTAGTTTAGCTTAGCAGGTTCTAGGATTTCTTGAGCGATTTCAAGGCTTCTTCCGCCCCAAGACCAGTTGTTTAAGAAGGATACAGTTCTGTTTTTGTAGCCTGTTCCAACAAGTTCTCTTAGGAAGGCATCCATCTTGTAGTAGAGGCCTGCGTTGTAGTTGATTGGTGCGAATACTGAGTGGGTAAATCTGTGGCAGTCTGCAACTGGATATGAGAAGTCCCAGTCAGAGATGTCGTAAAGAACAATATCTTCAATGCCTTCTTGAGCTAGGTAGTTTGC
The DNA here is from genome assembly GCF_056590475.1 of Anaerococcus sp. C0059F3. Taxonomy (NCBI): domain Bacteria; kingdom Bacillati; phylum Bacillota; class Tissierellia; order Tissierellales; family Peptoniphilaceae; genus Anaerococcus; species Anaerococcus sp. C0059F3. The sequence continues at coordinate 64,842 of NZ_JBWPWE010000011.1, read as the reverse complement.
GAGGATGTCGCTTGCTTGTTCTGTATCGCCGTACATTGATGCGTAAACTATAGCTACTCCCTTTTGTTCTGGTGTAAAGCCTGCCCAGTGGCCGTATTTTTCCATGATAAAGCTAATTGATTCAGGATCTTTATATACAGGTCCGTGTAGTGGAAGGATGGCATTAATATCAAGGCCTTCTACCTTTTTAAATAAGTTTTGTACCATCTTTCCTTGCTTACCAACTATATTGATATAGTAACGTCTAGCTTGTTCTAACCAGTCACCCTTGTGGATAACCTTACTTGCTTCGATATTACCTGCGATAGCGTTGAAGGCACCGAAGGCGTCAGCTGAGAAGAATAAGCCTTCTGTTGTCTCATAGGTCATAAATACTTCTGGCCAGTGAACCATTGGAGCAAAGACGAATTTAAGGTTTCTCTTACCTATATTTAATTCTTCGCCGTCTTTGATTTCTACATATCTCTCAGCAAATTTGTTATCGTAGAATTGCTCAAAAAACTTGTGAGTTTTGGCATTTCCGACAAATTTACAGTTTGGATATTCTTTAAGGATAAAGTCAATGTTTCTGCAGTGGTCAGGTTCCATGTGGGAAACTACGATATAGTCAAGTTCTTCTCCGTCTAGAGCTGCGGCAACATTTTCTAGATACTGTCTTGTGAATGCACCTTCTACAGAATCCATGAGAACATTTTTTTCGTCCTTGATGACAAAGGCATTGTAAGAAACTCCGTTTGGAACTTCGAACATATTCTCAAACCTGTTGATTCTGCGGTCATTCACACCTACCCAATAAATATTATCGAGTACTTCTATTATATTGTGCATATTAACTCCTTTGTTAAATAATTGTTTTTCTAACTTAACTATACCTGTTTTCCGCCGATGTTAAACTTATTTATTGAAAGAGTTAATAAACTTTGATGAAAATGTTTTATTAAAATGATAATGGGTATCACTTATATATAAGCGTAGTAAATTAAGGAGAAAATATGACATATAAATTGCCAAAAGAAATTAATGAATTTAGAAAATTTGTAAGGAGTTTTGCAGATGAAAAGGTTAAGCCACTTGCAGCCTTTATGGAAGAGGACTTCCCTCTTGAAATCCTAAACGAAATAGGAGAAGCTGGGCTCTTATCCATTCCATTTGAAGAAAAATTTGGGGGCTGTGGTTTATCTTACGACAACTATGCTACCGCTGTTGAGGAAATAGCTAGGGTAAATAGTGGACTTGCAAGCCTTGTCATTGCCCATACTTCTTTGGCTACTTGGCCTATAAATGAATTTGCAAACGAAAAACAAAAAGAAAAGTATTTGAATTTACTCCTAGATGGCAAAAACCTAGGAGGTCTTGGCCACTATGAGGAAGATGAGGATATCCAAACAACTGCCACAGAAGAGGGAGATTACTTCCTACTTAATGGCAAGAAAATCCTAGTAACCAACGCTCGTCTTGCAAATTATTATTTGGTAACAGCCCTTACAAACCCAAGAGATAAGGAAAATGGACTTTCACTTTTCATAATTGATAAGGATTGCCAAGGACTTTCTTTTTCAAAAACCTATGAGAATTTAGGCTCAAGATCAGTTATAACTGGAGACTTGATTTTAAAAGACGCAAAAGTTTCAAAGGAAAATTTAATTGGCGAGATTAACAAGGCAAATGAATATATTGAGGAAATTTTTGAGGCAAGTAACCTTGCAACAGCTGCCCTTGCCTTAGGTCTGGCAGATGCTGCTTATGAAGCTAGTCAAACTTATTTACAAAGTGGTTTGAAGACCTTTAAGGCTCGTAAGGCTGCCAAGGTCAATCGTCCAATCCTCGCTTCTATGGCTACAGACCTTAAGGCAGCAAAGATGATGGTTAGGGATGCGGCCTTAAAAATGGACGCTAAGGCAGATTTTTATGGCAAAGATACTTCTATGGCTAAACTTTTTGTTTCAAAGCTTTCTGAAGATTTCTCATCCAAGGCCCTTGATATGTGTAGTGGTACCTCATCATCTGCTACTGATCTTGATAAACTTTATAGAGATGCCAAGATTAGCCAAATCTATGATGGTTCTGGCGACCTTATGAAGGAAACAATCGCAGCCTATATTTTGGATAAAAAAGATGCTAAGAAGGTTACAAAGATAGAAGATACCACTAAAAAAGCCTCAGCTAAGGTTGAAGATAGGAAGAAAGAAGTCTTTGTTGGAGATGTTAGGGAAGCTGTTAAGAAAGTTGTGGCAGCCCTCCTTGCTGATGGCCTTAAGCTTAAGAAAGACCCAGTTGACCTAGAAAGCCCTATTGAAGGCGCTGAGAGGGTTGTGGCTGTTGGTATGGGTCTTGGTGAAAAACAAAACCTAGATTTGGCAAAAGACCTTGCAAAGCTTACAGGCTCAGTCCTTGGGGCATCAAGACCTGCTGCCCAAGTTAGACACTATGTTTCAAATGACCACTATATTGGCGTTAGTGGCAAGAAATTTACTGGCGAACTTTACTTTGGTATAGGTATTTCAGGTACAATCCAACACTTAAAGGGAATTGACTCTGCGAGAAAAGTTGTAGTTATAAATAACGATGAGGGTGCACAATTCTTTAAAAACTGCGATTACGGTATAGTAGGCGACTTCCACGAAGTAGTACCAGCCCTAATCGAAGAAATCAAAAACCTATAAAATTAAATTTAGAGAGCGGGACCCAATAGGGTCCTCTTTTTTTGTAAAATTATGGTAAAATAAGACTAAGAGGTTGATTATGAAAAGAAATATAAAGATAAAATCTGCATCTTTTCCAGTTTCTCTGGGAAATGTGGCAGAAAATGTTAAACAAATAAAAAATCTAATAAATGAAGCTCAGGAAGAAAAGGTAAATATTTTATCCCTTCCAGAACTCTGCCTTACCGGGGCGAGTCTTTATGACGGATATCTTGAAGAAGACTTATTGGTATCGGCAGAAAATGGCCTAAAAGATCTAATCGATTTTAGCAAAAATTATGACCTAGCCTTTACAGTGGGCCTTCCACTAAGGGCAGAGTTTGGTCTTTATAATGGTATTGCCTTTGTAAGAAGCGGCGAACTTTTAAGCTTAAGCATAAAAGAAAATCTAAAAAAATATGAAAAGACAATCTTTGAATCAAATCCAAAAGGCTATGTCAAGGCCTTTGACTATTGCCTTGATAAGGAAGACTTTGTTGATATAATTTCTGACCTTAAAATCGGAATTACAATTGGGGAAGACGAGGAAATGACAATTCCAAAATCTTTGAAATTAAAAGAGCTTGGAGCTGATATCATCCTAAACCCAGCAGCAAATCCTCGCTATATTTATACAGAAGAAAAAATTTGGCAAAATATTGAATTCCTATCAAAAGATTGTATCTATGTCCATACATCAGCAGGCCTAGGCGAATCTTCTACAGATTTAGTTTACACAGGGTCAACTTATATAGCCCAAAATGGGGAAGTTTTAAGAAATAATCCTGCGATTTTCCCTATGGATTGCTATGAATTTGAATGGATTTCTAACTTTAACAATCATACAGACGAAAAATACCAAGTTCATAAATTCCCATATTTGCCAGATGAAGAATATTCTGAATATTATCTAGAGGAAGCTTTGGATATCCAGGCCCTAGGTCTTATTCAAAGAATGAAAGCAGTTGTGACAGAAAAGGTATTTTTGGGAGTTTCTGGCGGAATTGATTCAACAGCTACCCTCCTTGCCATAAATAAGGCCTATGAAATCGCTGGTTTTGATAAGGCAAAAATCGGTGCCTACACCATGCCAGCCTTTGGCACAAGCGACAGGACCAAGTCCAATGCCTATAAGCTTTGCCAGGCACTCGGAATTGACCTAAAGGAAATAAATATTTCAAAATCCGTCACAGCCCATTTAAAAGACATAGGTCATGACGGATTGACACCAGATTTAGCCTACGAAAATGCCCAAGCAAGGATGAGGACCCAGGTACTTTTTAACCTATCAAATATGGATGGGGGCATCGTTGTGGGAACTGGCGACTTGTCTGAAAATATGCAAGGTTTTGCAACCTACAATGGCGATCACATGTCATCTTACAGCCTAAATGCTAGCTTGATGAAAACCGAACTAAGATACCTAATCAAATCTTATGCCCATTTTACAGAAAATGAAGACCTTAAAAATGTTTTGACAGATATCTTAGATACTCCAGTTTCGCCAGAACTTGTAAGCGAAAAAGCGGGAGAAATTACCCAAAAAACCGAGGACATAATCGGCCCTTACGAACTTTTGGACTTTTTCATCTACCAGCACTTGACCTACCACAAGAGTGCAAAGGAAATTCTTACCGATGCCACCTACGCCTTTGAAGGTGCCTACGACAGGGAAACTATAAAATATTGGCTAAAATCATATTTTAAACGCTTTGCCCAGTCCCAATTTAAGAGGTCCACAGCTGTTGACGGCCCAAATGTGACAGGCAGGAGCTTTTCGCCAAGACTCGGCTTTAAGATTCCTTCAGATATGGGAAGCGACCTTTATCTAGGAGATCTCGATGAAAAATAAAAAGAAAATTGTGGCAGGACTCGCTCTTGCCACAATGGTTTTGACAGGCAAATATCTCCATGACCAGGCCTTTATGGGCGTGGAGAAAAAACTTACTATAAAAAGTCCCAAGGTCAATAAGGATATAAAAATCACCCACATTTCAGATTTTCACTCCAATGTCCTTTCAAATCTCGATGAGGTTTTAAGTAATATCAAGACTTTTAATCCCGATTTGATTTTCCTAACTGGGGATATGATCGATTACCCAACAGAAAAAAAGCTCCAAAGGACCATGTTCTTTTTGGAAAAACTTTCAAAACTTGGAATCAAAACCTATTATGTCTCAGGAAACCATGAGGAAGCCTCTGAAGAATCTGAGATTTTTTATGAGAAAATAAAAAAATTGGGCATCAAAAAACTTGATAACCAAGGAGAAAATCTTAGGATATGGGATAATGAGGTATATATTTATGGAGTCCCTTATTGGGGAATGAACCTTGATGATTTCAAGCCAGATCAAGGTCTAAATTTGGTATTGGCCCATTTTTCTAAAAGAATTAGGGAAAATTACGATCCAAGGATGGATATAATATTTTCCGGCCACACCCATGGAGGCCAAGTCAGAGCCCCATTTATAGGTGCTTTGATAGCTCCAGGAGAAGGATATTTCCCAGACTTTGACAGCGGACTTTACAATTTTAATGAAAGTCAGATTTACGTATCAAGCGGCCTCGGCAATACCTTTTTGCCATTAAGATTTCTAGACCAAATCTCCTACACAAACATCACAATCGAGCGTCCTTAGTTTAGTGGTAAAACAAGGGTGTCCGAAGCCCAAGCCCAGGGTTCGATTCCCTGAGGACGTGCCAAAGATTAGAAGCATTAATAACTATATGCTTCTTTTTTATTGATTATGTAGATTGAATAAAACTATGAATGTAGTACAATGTAAACAAAGATTGGAGGTTGTTATGAGCGTTGTTTCACTTAGGTTAAATGAAGAAGAAAATAAGTTGTTTAAGTCTTATTCTAAGCATACTGGCAAAAATTTATCTGAGCTTTTTAAAACTGCCTTAGCAAGTCAGATTGAAGATGAGCTTGATTATGAAACAGGGCTTAAGGCCTTGGCAGAGTTTGAAAAAAACCCAGTAACTTATTCTATAGATGATTTGATTTCGGAACTTGAAAATGACTTATAGGTTAGTTGTTTCAGAAAATGTTAGGAAAAAAATTAAGAAAATGGACAAACATCTCGGTCTTATGCTGGCGAAAGATATGAAATCAAAGCTAGATAGGCTCGAAGATCCCAGAAGATTCGGCAAAGCTTTAAAAGGGGACCACAAGGGCCTGTGGCGTTATAGGATAGGGGCTTATAGGGTGATTTGCGATATTAGAGACGATGAGCTAATTGTACTTGCTATTGATATTGGTCATAGAAAAAATATATATGATTAGGAATTTAAAAGAGCTATCAAGATAAAAATCTTTGATGAGCTCTTTTTTCTTATAATATTTGATTAAATAGCAAGGCTTATTTTTTATAGAAACCTATCTCGCAGGCCTAAAACCAGCGTCCTTAGCCTCTTTTTCTGTTTCAAAATAGACTGCGTTTTTTTCTTTGACTGTGTCATAAGAAGGCCATTCTGGGAGGTGGTAGACTTTGGAGTTTTTGTTTCCTTTTATGAGGTGGGTTTGGTCGATTTTTTCTTCTTTTTGTTCTGTACCGTCTGACCAGATTCCTTTTTTATTTTCTTGGGCAGACTTTTCTAATTCTTTTAAATATTCCTGGTATTTTATGTCAGGTTTATAGTAATTTGCGTAGGCGTAGCCTTCCTTGACCAAAATCCCGTTTAGGGTCTTTTTTTCAATATCGGATAGGCTAGGATTACCGACTGGCTTTTCTAACCAAATATACCTTAGGAGCCTATCGTATTTGTCCCTGTCGGAAATATCTTTTTCCAAGTAGATTTCCTTATTTTTCAAAATACTATTTGTAAAATCTTTGGCCTCATCTGACATAAATTCGGCAGGCTTTCCGTCCTTTGCGATTTCTGGCGTATTTACGCCGACAAACCTCACTTTTTCGTCTTTTCCATCAATATCAACCCAAATAGTATCCCCATCTACGGCATATTTGACTTTGGCTTTTTGATAAATTTGCCTTTCTTCCTTAGAAAATTCATTTTTATTTCCCTTTGGGATTTGGTCGCAAGATGTTAAAGTTAGGGCGAGAAAAATGGCAAGGATTAGCCTATGCATTTTCCATTTCCCTTTGGCAGTTAGGGCATATACCGTAAAATTCAAAGTTGTGGCCATTTATTATAAAGCCAGTTTCAGCTGCAACTTCCTTTTCAAGGTCGTGGACTGGGCAAGATTTGATGATATATTTTTTGTGGCAACGTGAGCAGGTTATAAAGTGCTTGTGGTCGTCCTTATTTATTTGATAGTAGGAAATCCCATCCAGGTCAGAAGTTTTGAGCAAAAGGTCGTTTTCCTCAAGGATGTTGAGGTTGCGGTAGACAGTCGAAAGGTCTATTGCCATTTCTTTTTTTAGGTCGTCATAGATTGCTTGACCGCTTACTGGTTCGTTTTTCTTGTCAATGTAGTCAAGGATTAGCTTGCGCTGTTTGGTAATCCTTAGGTTTTTGTTTTTTAGTAGGTCGTTTAATTGCATATTATTCTCCTTAAAAACATTATACTTGATTTGACAGATATAAAAACGCCTATATAATACATGTGCAAATCATTTGCAAAAGGAGTATGTATGAAAAAGAAAAATTTATTTATAGGACTAGCTTTAGCCCTTGCAGTGACAGGCTGCGGAAATCAAGCTAAGAATGATACAAATACAGAAACAAAGGAAGAAGTAAAAACAGAATCAAAGGCTGAAAATAAAGCCGAATCAAAGGTGATTTACGCTTCATTTTACCCAATTTACAACCTAACAAAGCAAATTGCTGGCGATAAGTTTGAAGTTAAGGCATTTAATTCTCTTACTACCGAAAGCCACGATTTTGAGCCATCTGCAAAGGAAATTGCAGAATTATCTGAATCTCAATTAATCTTTATGAATGGGGCAGGTATGGAAGATTGGAAGGATGATGTGGAAGAAACTGTTGATATTACAATGGTTGACACAAGCCAGGGTCTTGACCTTATAAAGGCAGACCACGACCACGAAGATGCAGACGACCATGATCACGACCACGAAGACGCTGACCATGATCACGAAGATGCTGACCACGATAATCACGACCACGAAGATGGGGAAGAAGAACATCATCACCACCACGGCGAGTTTGACCCACACACTTGGTTATCACCTGTAAATGCCAAAGCCCAAGCTAAGGTAATTGCAGATAAATTATCAGAAATTGACCCAGCCAACAAGGATTACTACGAAGCAAATTACGAAAAAATTGCTAAAGAATTCGACGAAATAATAGCTGAATACAAGGAAAAATTTGAAAAAGTAACAAACAAGAAATTCATAGTTCCTCACGAAGCTTTTGGTTATGTAGCAAGGGACTTTGGTCTTGAACAAATTCCTCTAGCAAGCCTAACATCAACAGCAGACCCAGATGCTAAGGTTATGAAGGAAGTGACAGACCTTGCAAAAGCAAACCAAATCAAGACAGTTTTCTTTGAAAAAGGTGGTTCTGACAAGGCAGCAAAGACTATTGCTGATGAAATAGGTGCAGAAGTAGCCCCACTATCAACAATGGAATTTGCAACCCAAGAAGAAATCGACAAGGAAGTCACAATCCAAGAAATAATCAAGGAAAACCTTGAAAATATATATAAGTCACTAGCATAATATATATATGAAACAAATCGAGATAAAAAACCTAAAATTTGGCTATAATGAAAATTTAATATTAAAAGGCGTAAATTTAGACCTTGACCAGGGGGACTTTGCCGTAATATCCGGCGAAAATGGATCAGGCAAGTCCACACTAATTAAGCTAATCCTTGGTGAACTCAAAAAAGACCATGGGTCCATTAAGTTATTTGGAATCGACATGGAAGACTTTAAAAATTTTGATAAGATTGGCTATGTGCCTCAGGTCAACGAGGCCATCAAGATTGCCTTTCCGGTATCTGCTAGGGAATATGTGGGCCTAAACCTCTATAAGGAATTTTCGATATTAAACACTATCACAAAAAAATCAAAATCGAAAATCGAAAACACTTTTTCAACCCTAAAAATTAAAGACCTTATAGATAGGCCTGTCAACACCCTATCCGGTGGCCAAGCCCAGAGAGTTATGATCGCAAGGGCCATGGTAAATAATCCCGATATATTGATTTTAGACGAACCAACAGTCGGAATCGACCAAAAATCCAAGGAAGACTTCCTTGACCTCATAGTCCACCTAAATACCCACCACGGGATTTCAATTTTGATGATAACCCACGAAATGGAAATTTTGGGCGATTATGTGGACAAGGTCTTTAAACTCAAGGAGGGGGTCATATGCTAAGTTATGATTTTATGAGAAGGGCCCTTCTAGTTGGCGGGATGCTAGCCATAATCATTCCAATGATTGGCCTTGTAATGATAAATAGGAAAACATCCATGATAGGCGACGCCCTATCCCACTCTTCACTGGCGGGAATAGCCATGGGACTTATATTCGCTATAAATCCTATGTGGACATCCTTGGTATTTTGCGTTCTAGGAGCCTTCGCTATTGACATAATAAGGAAGAAATTCAAGGACTTTGGCGACATGGCAACAGCTATCATCATGAGCTTTGGCATAGGCCTTGCGGCGATTTTATCAGACTTTGCCCCAGGAGGAAAATCTTTTGAATCCTACCTCTTTGGGTCAATAACAACAGTTTCAAGTGATGACGTCATCCTAGTAGGGATAATTTTTGCCCTAGTCGTAACCATGTCCCTCTACTTTTACAACGCCCTCCTATTTATATCCATAAACCCGATAATGGCAAGGCTTGCAGGTGTGAAGGCAGGAATGGTAAACGGAGTATTTACCTTTCTAACAGCCATCACAATAGCCATCTCAGCCAAAATCGTAGGGGCACTGATGATTACATCTCTAATGGTAATCCCAGTCGCCACAGCCCTTTTAATGAGCGATTCCTACAAAAAAACCTACCTAATCTCCCTAATATTTTCGGTAATTTTTATGATCTCAGGAATCACCATATCCTTCTACTACGGCCTAAAACCAGGCGGTGCCATAGTAATGATAGCAATTGGGACCTTGTTAATTGTCGCAATAGTTAAAAAAATAAGAGAAAAATTAAAGAAAATGACCTCCAAATAGGGGGTCTTTTTGCTTGGAAAATTTGGCCTATACAATTTTTTGCATACCCTACCTGCTATAATAATTTTAAGAGGTGATAAGATGAATCTTGAAGAAAAAATCATAGACTTATCTAGGACCAAATACGGAGAAAATCTCTATATAGAAGATAGGATAAAGAAAGAAATGGAAGTAATAAGGAAAAAAAGCTCAGAAGATGAAATTGATTTTCTTTTGTTCTTAAAGGAAAATCTTGACCAAAATATCCTCATTGGAAACTTGCCTTTTATAAGTTTATATCTTTTGGGTCTTAGCCTAATAAATCCCCTTCCTGCCCACTATTACAACGAAAAAACCAAGGAACTTATTTTTGTAGATGGGGTGGAGTATGGGGTTGATTTAGAAAAAAAGGAGGGGTTTTGCCGAGACGGTTTCAATATTGATCCTTCTTATACTTTCCTAAATGAAATTTATTTTGAAATTCAGATTGATAAAAAATATGAGTATAGAGTAAGGTTCCGGGTATTGGAATATTATGACTACGGACCTGGGGATCTTTGGTGTAAATATAAGGGGATGGAAAAATGTGGCTTATATTTTACACATTTTATTTACCTTGATAAGTTAAATACCTTATATTATGAAAAAAATATCTCAAAATACATAGATATGGAAGATTTTAAAAAATATTTATTTGAAAATTTTTTGAACGAGAAACTTGAATTAAAGAATGGATTTCCAAGGAAGGTGACCGAATCTATAGAAGGTTCATCTTACAAAGAAAATATAAAAACCTATGGAGATTTTTTTTATCTTTTGGGCCTAACACTGACCTATACCAGGGCATATTCCTTATTTATAGACTTTGCTAATAGAAATTATCCATCAAATAGGGAAGAAATTTTTGCCTATTATTTAGACCATGGTATTGATAGGGAAAGTGCTGGGAAACTTACCAATGACATAAGTTTTTTCAAGGCTGATATCCTTCCAGAAATAGATCCAGAGAAAGATTACTACCTAAAAAAACTCAACTATACTTGGGATAAGACAAGCCTAGTTAAAGTCAGTCTTTATTCTTATTTAGATTATAAAATTAATGCTTTAATATGATATAATAATTCTAGGAGGACCTATGGCAAGTTCGAGATTAAATATTTTATATATCCTAGAAATTCTTCGTGAAGAAAGTGATGCCGACCATATACTTTCAATGGCCGAAATAAGGAAAAAACTTTCTTTATATTATAATGTAGATTTAGACAGGAGAACAATTACCAGTGCTATTAATGATCTAATTGACTTTGAAATTGATATTTCAACCTTTGCTGACAATGGCAAGGGCTATTATCTTATAGATCGCCCACTTGAAAAAAGCGAGATTTATCTTTTGATGGATGCCATATTTTCCCTTGCCTACATTGACAGGGACCAGTGCACAGAGCTTTTAAGGAAAATAGGCAAAATTCAGTCCAAATACCAAAGGTCAGTTGATAAATATATAAGCCAGCCAGACTTTTATAGGTCAAAAAGAACTTCAAATAAGGAAGTTTTCCTAAATATAGAAGTTATAAATGAGGCAATAGATAAAAATAAACAAATAGAATTTACCTACCTGACCTATGGGCCAGACAAGAAACTTGTGCCAAAAAGAAAAAGACCCTACAAATTAAACGCTTATAGGATTCTAGCCGACAATAAAAAATACTATCTTTTGGGAACGACGCCAGGTTTTACAAATATTTTGTCCTTCAGGCTAGATTTTATAAAGGATATAAAAATCCTAGACGAAAAAAGGGATGACTTTAGGGAAGAAGAATTAAATAGGATAATAGAAAAGGCGACCCATGCTTTTTTTGGCAAGCCATCATTTATAAAAATACGCTTTAAGGAGGAAATATTAAACTATGTAATTGATCAATTTGGAACGGATATAAAAATTAGAGAAGATGGTGACTATTACCTAGGAGAATTTTTGGCACCCGAAAAAGGCATAGAATACTGGGCCTTGCAATTTCTCCCTTATGTGGAAGTTCTAGAGCCAAAAAGCCTAAGAGAGTCGATTATTGAAAGTTTGAAAGAAAATTTATATGGGATTTAAGGAGAGATTATGGAACTTAAACTAAATGATATTTTTAATTTAACAGAAGAAGAAATAAATAATAGTAAGATAGAATTAAATATGACCTATGGGTCCAAAGCAGATTATTTTATAGACTACTGGCTTAAGCAAAATGATATTGATAAAATAAATGGTACATGTGAACAGTGCTCTTACTGGGGCTGGTATGATAAAAGTAAAAGGAATTTTTATCCAGGACAATGGGTTTTTAGTTTTTCTAGGATAAGTGGGGATGAATGGTTATTTACTTCTGCAGGCAAGGTTCTAGAAGTTCCAGAAGATGATTGGGCAAAAGTAGAGATTTTAGAAAGGTTCAAGCCATTTTTTGGTAGACTTGTTATTAATTGTAAAAAGGGTAGTGCATATTCAAGATATACTTTTAACCTAAGTACATACATTGAAAAGATTAGTGTAAAGGAAATTTTATCATGCCTTTATAGTGAAGACACTTTTGATGGATATGATAATGTTTACTTAACTTATGATAAATTATCCAGGATGTTTAGAAAAGAAATATTGCCATCATATTATGAAGCTTTGAGCAAGGTAAGTGGGGTTTATTGTTTGACAGATACAAAGACAGGTAAACATTATATCGGATCAGCAACAGGCATTGAAGGGGTAAGACAAAGGTGGGGAGATTATTTTGAAAACAAGGATGGAGGAAATAAAAAATTAATAGAACTAAAAAATAAAGAAGGAGAAGAATATTTTGAAAAATATTTCACCTTTACTCTAATAGAATTTTATAATAGATCTTATGATTCAGAAAAAGTAAAAGTTAGAGAAAGATATTGGATGAAATGTTTAGACACCATTAACAATGGATATAATTAGGTTAAGTTTCCCAGTTATTTAACTGGGAATTTTTTCATCTCAATATGATATAATATTACATATAAAGAAAGGATTTTTATGAAGATTATTATTTCACCGGCTAAGAGTTTTAAACATTTTGATAATATTATTACTGAAGAGCTTTTGTTTCCTGAAAAAACTAGAATTTTGGTTGATAAAATTAAGAAGCTTTCCATGAATGAGATTGGTAACCTTAATTTTACCAATGATAAATTAACTGAAAAAGCTTATGTTGATTACCAATACTTTGACTTTGATAGGCTTAATAATCCGGCACTTTTTTCCTATGACGGCCTTGTTTTTAAGCAGTTTTATATTAAAGATTTCGATGATATCCCATATTTAAATGACCACGTCTATATTATTTCAGCCCTTTATGGTCTATTAAAACCAATGACAGGGATTAGGGATTATAGGCTTTATTTTGACAACACCATGTACGACCTCTACGAATTTTGGGGTGACGATTTGTATAAAAAACTTTTCGAGGATAATGACTTGGTTTTAAACCTTGCGAGCAAGGAGTATACCAAGACCATCAGCCCTTTTTTGAAAGAGGACGACAAGTTTTTGACTGTAGATTTTAAGGAAGTTCGCGATGGGAAGTTAAAGTCGATTGTTTCCTACATGAAGCAGGCGAGGGGTCAGATGCTTAAGGAAATTATTACAAGAAAAATTGAAGATATTGAAGAGGTAAAAAAGCTAAATATCAATGGTTATGTCTATGACCCATATAATTCGACAGCTGACACCCTAACCTTTGTGAGAAATGGAGACAAATAATGAAACTCCTTCACTTATCAGACCTTCATATTGGAAAATCTTTGGGAAATTTTTCCTTTCTTGAAGATCAAAAATACGTTTTAGACCAGATTTTAGACATCATTAATGATAGGAAAATCGAGGCTGTCATGATTGCTGGAGATATTTTTGACACAGCGGTTGCTACGGCTGAAGCCCTTGATTTATATAATTATTTTATAGAAAAAATCGTTTTTGACATAAAAATCCCAGTTCTTGCCATTTCCGGCAACCACGATTCTGCCAAGCGCCTTGATGTGAATAAGAGGTTTTATAAGACAAATAAATATTATCTGGCGGGGGAATTTACAAAAGAAGTCGTGACTCTAGAGGATTCGGAGGGGCCAATTCACTTTTTTCTCTTGCCTTTTATGTCCCTTGCCAAGGCCAGGGTAATTTTTGGCGAGGAAATTGCTGATTTTACAGATTTGTATAGGGAAGCTTTAAAAGATTACGATTATAAAGACAGAAATGTCATAATTACCCATTGCTATGCTTCTGAAATAAGCCAGGGCCTTGAAAAAGCCTACAATGAAGGCCAAAAGCCTTTAACAATTGGTGGGTCAGATTTTATGGACGCTGGTCTTTTTATGGATTTTGATTACGCCGCTTTGGGCCATCTCCATTCTGCTCATTACGTTCTTGATCCCAAAATCAGGTATTCGGGCACCTTTATGCCTTATTCCTTTGATAAAAAGGATGTAAATAAGACGGTGACTATAGTTGACTTGGGCAAAGACTCGATAGATATAGAGAAAATTCCAATTAAACTTTTAAGAGAATTTGAAGTAAGGACAGGATATTTTGACGATTTGATAAGCGAGCCAGCTAGTGATTCCTATATCAAATTTATCCTTGAAGATAAGGCCACAATCGAAAATGCCATGGCTAAATTTAAGAAGAAATTCCCAAACGCAGTCCTTATAAATTACGCATCCAGGTCTGTTTTTGCCATGGATAACGAAGAGATTAATATCGACATTGAAAATAAGTCAACTTTGGAACTTTTTGAGGACTTTGTTGCCTACAAGGATAAACGCCAGATGACAGCTGATGAAAAAACCGTCCTAGAAGACGTGATAGGGGCTATAAATGAAGGTTAGGAAGGTAAAATTAAGGGGATTTTTAACCTACAAGGACGAAATTGAAATCGACTTTACCAGGCTTTTTGAAAAGAAAATATTTTTAATCTCTGGCCCAACCGGATCAGGCAAGACCACTATTTTTGACGCCATTTCCTTTGCCCTTTATGGGGAAGTGCCTAGGGAAATTGCTATGGAAGACTTAAGGAGCGACTACCTTTCTGAAGAGGACGATTTTACCTATGTGGACTTAGAATTTGGCCTTGGGGAAAAGATTTATAAAATTGTTAGGGTCCCAAGTCAGAGGGCAGTTGAGCTTAAAAATCCAAAAAATATCGGCCACAGGGTTGAGTTTTATGATATAACAGGCGAAAAAATCCTCCTTGCTGATAAAATCAAGGAAGTGGACGATAAGGTTAAGGAAATTGTAGGCCTTGATAAGAGCCAGTTTTCAAAGGTCATGCTTCTTGCCCAGGGCCAATTTCAAAAGTTTTTGATTTCAAAATCTGACGAAAAGGCAGCCCTCTTGTCTGATATTTTTAAGACCGACGCCCAAAGGGCCATCCAGGATGAGCTTAAAACCAGGGCACTTGATAATAGGAAAAAACTTTCCCAAATTGATAAGGACCTAGAAAATGTGGTTTCCTATAATGAAATTTTGGCAGAAAAAATCACTTCTGATTTAATTTCTAAACACGATTTTAAAAGTATTTTTGAAGTAATTTCAGATATAGAAAAAAACCAGGATTCATTTTTAAAAGAAATTTTAAAATCTTTGGATAATCTAGAAAAAAGGGAAAAATCATTAATTAGTGATTTAGAAAAGGCCAAAACCCTAAATGAAAATATTGAAAAATACCAAAGGGCGGATGGTGCCTACAAGGAATTAGAAAAAGATGAGGAAAAAAATCTCAAGATAAAAGCTGACTTGGATTTATTAGCCTACGCCCTTTCCATAAAAATTTACCAGGAAAGGCTTGAAAAAACCAAGACCGATCTAAAAGGTTTTTTGGAAAATCAAAGCAAGGCTCAAAAAGTTTTGAAAGATAAAAACCAAAGTCTAATTGACCTTGAAAAAGAAATGGAAAAGCTTCCTGAATTAAAAAATAAACTTGATCAGGATAAGATTTTACTTTCTGAAAAGGCAAAGCAAATTGCTGATTTCGAAGACTTTCTTGAGGTGAAAAAATCCTACGAATCTATAAAAGATTTGGATAAGGATTTGGAAATCCTTGGGGACAAGATTAAAGAAGACGAGAAAAAGCTTGAAGAACTCAGGAAAGCTTATGATAAGGCCAACAAGGATTTGGCTGATGTCAAGGAAGAAGACTTTGCCTACAAGGAAAAAATTTCTACCCTCAATGTAAAAATAGAAAATCTTGGCAAGGACTATAAGAAACTTGTGGAAAACAAGGCCTATGAGGAAGAGCTTAGTAAAATTGCAAAAGACCTTGAAAGCACTGAAAAACTCAAGGAAAAGGCAGACCAAGACCACGACCATATTGAAATCA
Organism: Anaerococcus sp. C0059F3; assembly: GCF_056590475.1. Classification (NCBI taxonomy): domain Bacteria; kingdom Bacillati; phylum Bacillota; class Tissierellia; order Tissierellales; family Peptoniphilaceae; genus Anaerococcus; species Anaerococcus sp. C0059F3. The sequence goes on along the minus strand of NZ_JBWPWE010000011.1, from coordinate 48,681 downwards.
ACAAATTAATCGACAGGCTTAATGCCGAAGGCCTTTGTCCTGTTTGCGGCAAGGCCCACACAGGTCAAAGGGACAAACTCCCTGTTGGTGATTTTGACTTAGGGAAAATTACCAAAGACTTGGAAGATTTAAGGCTTAGTCTTGCAAAAACCAAGGCAATTTACGAAAAAAACCTCAAAGATCTTGGCACAGCCTATAAAATAAATGAAATTGAAAAGATTATTTCAGAAAATAAGGACTTATTAAAGACTTATGAGGACCTTGCAGATAAAAATAAGATAAAAATAAAAGATTTAAGGCAAAATTTAAGCCAAATGGCTGAAAATGGCAAGACCCTTAAAAATCAAAAAGAAGTAAGGGAAAAATCCTACCAAGAAATTTCGGATAAGCTTAAAAATCTTGAAGACTTAAAGATAAAATACTTGGCCGGAGAAAAGGCTATGGCAGGCCTTGATAGGCAAAAGCTTCTTGAGGAGAAAAAGAGCTTAGAGGTTGAAATTACAAGGAAAGATTGCCTTATAAAAGAAAAGGAAAAGGCTCACCAAGACCTAGTTTTAGCCATTTCTAAGGAAAAATCAATCTTAACTTCCCTTGGAGAAAATATTGCTAAGGCAGAAGTAGACCAAAAAGATTTTGAAAAAGAATTTGCAGAAAAGCTTGGCCAAAGGTTTGAAAACATAGAAACTTACCAAGGTTATTTGGCAAGAGAAGGCGAATTAAGGGCCCAAAAAGACTTTATAGAAGAATACTTCAAGAATCTTGAAAGGGAGAAAACCACTAGGGAAAACTTCCTAGAATTTAAGGATAAAAATCCACTTGATTTAAGCGAATTTGAGGAAAATCTCAAAGAAGTCGCAAGGGAAATCAAAGTCCTCGATGGGGAAAAAATCGCAGCTGCAACAAGGCTTGATCAGACTCAAAAAGATTGGGAAAAAATTAGGAAAATTCATGAAATATTCGATGGACTTTCAAAAACTGCCCAAATTGTATCAGCTCTTTCAGATCTCGCAAACGGGGTCACAGGGGCTGTGAAGGGGATTGAAAGGCTTGATTTTGAGACCTTTATTCTCTCTGTTTATTTTGATAGGGTCCTAAATTTTGCCAACAAGAGGTTTAATGCCATGACAGACGGCCAATTTTCAATGGTAAGAAAGACAGAGGCGACAGATGCCAGGTCAAAAATGGGTCTTGATATAGAAATCCTAGATTCAAACACAGGCAAGAAAAGGCCAGCATCAACCCTTTCTGGCGGGGAAAATTTCCTCGCAAGTCTGTCCCTTGCCCTTGGTCTTTCAGATGAAATCGGAGCGGAAAACGGGGGAATAAGGATAGATACTCTCTTTATAGACGAAGGCTTTGGCACTCTTTCTAAGGAATTTTTGTCAAATGCCATTACAACTATAGAAAAACTTTCCAAGGAAGACAGGTTTGTTGGCCTCATTTCCCACGTTGACGAACTCAAAGACGCCATAGAAGCAAAGATTTTAATCACATACGACCCAAGTTGTGGGTCAAGTTTGGAGATTGTAAATGATTAGACTAATAATTTCGAAGGAGGCAAGAGAGGCTAGCCTCTATCTTTACAAAAAAATTGAAGAAAGGCTCGAACAGGGCAAAAAATCAATTCTAATCGTGCCTGAACAGTACACACTGGAAACTGATATAAACTTCCTAAGATCTGTAAAATACAAGGCTGTCATGGATGCCAAGGTCCTTTCCTTTTCATCCTTTTCAAGCTTTTTTATGGACAATTTTAACCAGGGTAAGCTCGAATTTTTAAACAAGGAGGGCAAGGTTTTACTCCTTACCAATATCCTCCAAGACCTAAAAGACGCTCTTGATTTATTTAGTAATTCCTACCAAAATATTGATTTTATAAACTCACTTGTTGGCCTAATTTCAGCCTTTAAGGACAATAATTTTGATGATGAATTTTTTAAGTCTGTTGCAGAAAGTGGGATTTCTGAGATTTCAAAGATAAAATTTGAAGAAATAAAGCTAATCCTCGATACCTACCAAAAAGAAATTGAGGGAAAATACTTAGACAAGGAAGATATTCTTGCCTTTGTGGCAGAAAATCTTGGAAAAACTGACCTTCTTGATGGTTATGAGATTTTTATAGACAAGTTTGACTTTTTTGAGGAAAGAAAGCTTGATTTAATTTCTGCTCTTTATGAAAAAGGCCTTGATATAAATGTTTCCTTAAATATAGAACAAAAATATATAAATAATCCCCTAGTAAGACCTGAGATTTTTGATAGTCCAGCAAGGACCTTTGATCTTTTTAGGGAGGGTTTCGAAACTGAACTTGTAAGTTTAGATGGAGGTCCAAGGGCTGATGATCTTGACCATTTAAGGGATAATTTTGAAAAGTATAAGCCGGATGTATATGAAGAAAATCCTAAAAATATCAGGCTTTACGAATCAATTTCAACTAAATCTGAAGTAGCAAACATGGCACTTTTGATAAATAAAATTATAAAAACTAATACCGACATCCGCTTTAAGGATATGGCAATTTATTTGACAGACGCAGACCAATATGAAAATGAGCTGATAAAAATTTTCACAAGGTATGAAATTCCAATATTTCTTGATAAACGTAGGAAGATGGCAGATAACCATATCATAAAAACTTTTTTGGCACTTTTAAGGCTTAGGGTAAATAATTTTAGGTCTGAAGACTTATTTTATATCCTAAATTCAAAACTAATTGGTATTACAGAAGAAGATGCCGATATACTAGTGAATTTCCTAACCTACAGGAAAATCAAGGGATCTATGTTTGAAAATGACAAGTACTTTGCCATGGACGAAGATTTTTACCAAAAAAATCTGGCGAATGATCCTAAAAAAGATATAAAAATTGCCAAAAAACGTGAAGAATACAGGGTTGTAAACGAGGCAAGGGCGAGGATTTTAGGTTTGATTGATGGTCTTGATGAGAAAGACATGACAGTAAAAGACCTTGCTATAAAAATCTATAAAATGATTTCAGATCCTGGAATTAAGGCGGGAATCAACGATTTTCAGGATAAGCTCCTAGCAAATGGGGCCCTTGATGACTATAAGGAAAATGAACAGATTTGGGACGAGTTTGTGGGAACCTTAGACCAGTTAGTAATATTAATGGGCGAGAGAACCATGCCCCTAGTTAGGGTTTATAGCCTAATTGAATCGGTCGCAAAAGATGTGCAAATTGGCTTAATTCCGCCATCTAGAGACCACCTCATTGTTACAGATTTCGCCCGCGATAGGGTTTCAAACAAAAGGATAAATATTTTAATGGGCATGGATGATTCATATTTTCCAAGCCAGGAGGCCAAGGACTACCTAATTAGTCCCGACGAGGCAGAAGAGCTTGAAGAAGCACAAATTGACCTTAAGCTATACGCCAAAGACCGTGATATGGCTGAGCTTTTAAGTCTTTATAAGATTATTTCAAGGTCTGATAAATTAATCTTATCTTACGCACTTTCCGACAAAGAGGGCAAGGATTTGAGCGAAAGTCTTGTAATTCGCGATATTAGAAAGATTTTCCCAAATCTTAAGAAAAATATTTTGCTTGATACAAAGGCAGATGACGCTCTTTTTGCCAAGGAAAGTCTAAAAAAATACACACTTAATATCCTAAATAAGCTAAAAAACAAGGAAAAATTATCTGAGGAGGATAAGGACCTTGGCATTGCCTTCATGGAATATTTGAGGGAGAATCCTTCAGATTTAGAAAATAAAGAAATTTACGATAAGATTAAGAAAGGTCTATTTTACAACAATGACAAGAAGCCACTTGATCCAAGCATTAGGGAAGTTCTTTATAAAAAGCATGCCTATTCGGTGTCAGAAATTGAGACCTATTCGGCCTGTCCTTACAAGCACTTTATAGCCTACGGCTTAAGGCCAGATGTGGAAAAAGATTTTGATGTAGATGCCCTAGACATTGGAAATATCGTCCATAAGTCCTTTGAAGACTTGTCAAAACTAATTAAGGATATGGACCTAGAAGACGTTGATTTTGATCAAATTGACGAACTTTTGGACAATAAATTTAGGGAAGGAATCGACGAAAATCTTGATAAGGAAAGAAAGGATAATCCAAAAAATAAGTATATACTTAAAAATATAAACCAGGCTGCCAAGAGGAATACCAGACAGATTATAGACCAGCTTAACAAGGGTGATTTCAGGCTTGAATACTTTGAGGAAGCCTTTGACAAGGGCGGATTTTTCGACCCAGTTTATGTGGATGAAGAGAATTACCTAAGGGGCAGGATTGATAGGATAGATATGGCAGGAAACTTGGTCAGGGTAATTGACTACAAAACTGGGTCTAAGGGTTATAACCTAGCTGCCATCCTAAATGGCAAGGATTTACAGCTTATAATTTACATGATTGCAGTAAATGACGATAAGAAAAATCTAGAGCCAATAGGTGCCTTTTACATTTCCCTAAAAGACGAAATTGAAAGCTTTGGGGATTCGATTTCAGATGAGGCCAAACTTGCCGCAAGTCTTGATAAGAAATTTGCCCTTGATGGGATTCTTCTTGATAGAGACGGCAAGGCCTTGACTTTGATGGATAGGGATTCAGATGGGAAAAAATCGCCAATTGTGGTTGGTAGACGCAATCATAAGATAAGCGAAGAAGATTTCAAAAACCTAACCGCCTATATAAAAAATATGGTAAAAGACTTGGTCAAAGACATCAAGGCTGGAAAAATCAACCTCGCACCCCTCAGAGAAAGTAAGGATAAAACCTCCTGTACCTATTGCGATTACAAGGGGATTTGCAAGTTTGATAAGACCATAGATACTTTTAGGTTTAGGGACTTTGACAGGAGTTTAAGCTTGGATAATTTGGAGGCTAAAAATGACTGAACTTAAGTTAACCGACGGGCAGAGGACCGCGATTTACGAAAGAGATAAAAATATAATAGTATCAGCCGCCGCAGGTTCAGGAAAGACCATGGTCCTTGTAAATAGGGTGATTTCAATGATGGTAGAGGAAGGCATCGACATCGACATGATGATAATCGTAACCTTTACAAATAAATCTGCCCAAGATATGAAGGATAAGATTAGGGAAGCTCTCGAAAAAAGGGCGGATGACTTTGATCCAGCTTTTATAAAAAGGCAATTTAAACTCCTAAAACTTGCCCAAATCAAGACCCTCCACTCTTTTTGCTCTGATATGCTTAGGGAAAATTTCTATTATCTGGAAAATCTTAGCCCGAATTTCAAGGTCATGCCTGATTCTATAGGCAAAATCTTCATGGCAGATGCAATTGACGAGGTTTTTGACAAAGAATATGAGAAAATGGACGATGATTTTGTCTATTTCTTGCAAAACTTTTCTGGGGAAAGGTCAGATTATAATGCCAAGCAAATTATTCTTTTAACCTACCAAAAAATTGTAGGTATGATTGACGGAATGGCTTGGCTTGAAACTGCCAAGGACAAGGGAGAAAACCTAGAATATTTCAAAGATTTTATTAAAAACAAGTTTGATTTGATTTTAAAAACAATTGAAAATCTAGGAGCTAGGCTAAACCCGGACCTTCCAGCATCAGCTGTAAATTTGATAGCAAGTGATTATGAAATGCTTGCTTCTATCAGAAATCAGATTGATAATTGGGATGATTTTCCAAAGGCTCTTGCAAGTAAAAAATATGTGACCTTTGCCAAAAAGATTAAAAATGAGATAGGCAATGATGACCTGGCTAATGAAATAAATGCTGCAAGGGATGCCTACAAGGCAGAGGTCAAAGACCTTGAGGCCATGATTACAAATACCGATTCCAAGGCCCTTGACTTTATAAATGCCAAAGAAGAGGTACTTTTTAGGGAGATTTATAAACTTACAAAAGATTTTAAAGAGACCTTTGATTCTAAAAAAAGAGCCAAGGACTACCTTGATTTTAACGACTTAGAACATGAATTTATAAGGCTCCTTGCAAATGAAACCGCCAGGGAAAAGCTAAAAACTAAGTACAAGTACATTTTCTTTGACGAATACCAAGATTCAAACGAAATCCAAAATTATATAGTAGATAAATTAAAATCTGACAGGAACCTATTTTTTGTAGGCGACGTCAAGCAGTCAATCTACGGATTTAGGAGGGCGAGACCTGATTTATTTATAGAAAAACTCGATTCTTATGAAAAAGATCAAGATTCTATGAGGATAAATCTTAATGAAAACTTCAGGACCGATAAGTTAATTCTCGATTTTAATAACTATATTTTTGACAGGCTCATGACCAAAGACATGGCCGATATTGACTACAAAAAAGGCGGCCACAGGCTAAATTACGGCAAGGAAGAAAAGGACCTTCTAGATTCTGCCAGAGTCGGAGTCAAAGTCCTAGATCCAACTGTCAAGGAAGAAGTCTATCTAACTAGTCTAATCAAGGACTTAATCGCAGAGGGATACGAGTATAGGGATATAGCTATTCTTCTTAGAAACGGGACTGAATCCTACAAGTATGAGGAAGCCTTCAAAAAGGCAGATATTCCTTATTTTAACGATATTTCCAAGGTTTCAACCCAAGCGTCTGAAGTTGGATTTTTCATTAACTTATTGAAATATCTGACAAATCCTAATGACGACCTTGTATTACTTGCGATTTTAAGATCTGTTATTTTTGATATAGACGAAAATGACCTGGCGAAAATCAAGCTAGCATCTGATTCTTATAAGTTTTATGAGGCTTTCAATTCTTATGACAATGACGATGAGCTCGGAGAAAAAATCAAATCTTTTAAGGCTTTGATAGAAGACCTCAAGGATAAGCTTGCCATTTTAAACTTATACGACTTTGCTAATTATTTATTCGAAAAATCTGGACTCTATGATTTTCTTCTAGCAAGAGATTTGGCAGAAGATAGGATAAATAATATTGAATCGGTAATCGAATTAATGGCTGATTATGATGCTGCAAACGACAACGGCCTATATGGTTTTGTAAGCTTTTTTAATAATTTGGAATCAACCAGGTCTGACTCAATTAGCCCAACCCGTGACCTTTCAGAAGGTGAGGACTTGGTTAGGATTATGACAGTTCATAAGTCCAAGGGCCTTGAATTTAGAATTGTAATCCTTGCTGGAGCTGACAAGGGCTTTAATAATAGGACAGATTCAATAATTTTTGATGAAAAAATCGGTATTGGCATAAATGTTGCCGACTATGATAAAAAGATTAAAATTCCGACTATAAATAGGAAGTTAATTATCGAAAAATCTAGGGAAGATGACAAGAAAGAGGAGATGAGAATCCTCTATGTTGCCCTAACCCGTGCAGAAGAAAGGCTATACATTACAGGCAATTTCGATAAGACCGACAAGGCTATGGACAAGGTCTACAAAAATGAATCTTATCTTTCCCTAAATTCTCACATGGAATGGCTGCTTGCTGTCCTTTCCTTTGATGGGATTACAAGCAGATTTTTTACAGGAATTGAAAAAGAGTCCGCCTTTGATAAGAGAATTTCCTTTGATTTTATAGAGGAAGTAGATGATTTAAAGGCAAACCAACACGAAAATCTTTTTGATCTTTTAAATGAAAAGGCAGATAAGGATATTTTTGAGAAAATCAAAGATTATTTGGAATTTGCCTATCCAGGTCAAGATGATATAGGTAAGAGCCTTAAAAAATCTGTAACTGAGCTTGCCAAGGACTTTAACAAAGAAAACGAAGGTTACGAATCATTTGATGCAGAAGGCACAAGTGGCAATATTTCCTTTAAGAAACCAAGTTTTATGGAAGAGGAAAAAACCTACAGTCCAACCGAAAAGGGAAGCCTAATCCACAAGGTCTTCCAAAAACTTCCGATGAAGTCCTACACAGAAAAAGACCTTGAAGATGAGCTAAATATCTTAATCGAAAAGAAAATTTTTGATGAGAAAATCAAGGAAATAATTGATCTTGATAATCTCATGAGTTTTTATCAAAGCGATTTGATTAGGAAGTTGATTGACGAGAATGTTCCAAAAAGATCAGAGGAATCCTTCCTCATGGCCTATGACGGATACTATGTAAATGGCCAGATCGACCTGATTTTTGAGGATAAAGATTCGGTAATATTAATTGACTTTAAGACTGACATGGTAAAAAGAGAAGAAGCCTATAAGACCCAGCTTGCTATCTACAAGGAAGCTATTGAGGAAGCCTTGGGGAAGAAAGTAGAGAAGTCCCTAATTTATTGGTACAATTTTAAAGAATTTCAAGAAATGTAAAAAAATAGCTAGGATAGAGGGAAAATCCTCATCCTAGCTTTTTTAATAAAATCCACCATTTATATCTATAATTGAACCTGTGATATAGGAAGCCTCTTCTGAAATTAAAAAAGCAACCAGATCTGCGATTTCTTTTGGATTTGCAAAGCGGCCTAGACCAATATCTTCCTTGATCAAGTCAAGTTCCCTTTGGCTGTAGTCGTTTTTCATCATATCAGTAAGGACAACTCCAGGAGCTACGGCATTTACCCTTATATTTGACGGAGCAAGTTCCTTTGAAAGGGCCTTGGTAAAGGTGTTAACACCACCCTTAGTAGCTGAATAGCAAGCTTCAAGGGCTGCGCCTTCCTTTCCCCAAATTGAAGAAATATTTATAATGACCCCGTCTTTCTCGCTTATCATTGGCCCAAGGGCTCTTTTTGTAGCAAGAAAAACTGAGTTAAGATTGGTATTTACCATTTCCTGCCACTTTTCAAAGTCCATATCCTGGATAAGACCGACATAGGATTTGCCTGCGTTGTTTATTAAAATATCAACATGGCCAAAATTTTCTTCGGCAGTTTTAAAAAGATAGTCAACCTCATCTTCCTTGGAAAGGTCAGCCTTAACTGCGATTACATTTGGATTTACTTGTCTTAATTCTTTCAAAAGAGCAAGGGCAGGCTCTTCCGAATTATTATAATTTATTACGATTTTATAAGATTTGGCAAGTCTCCTAGCGATATCCGCCCCAATTCCCCTAGAAGAGCCAGTTATTAATGCTGTTTTCATATTATTTATTATATCATATGGGTATATAAATAGTAAGAAAAAAGGAGAGATTATGAAATATTTTAGGTTAAATAATGGAAGTAAAGTGCCAGCTATTGGCTTTGGCACCTTTAAAATTACTGAAGAAGCCGATATGGAACTTGCCATTGGTAAGGCAGTAGAAGAAGGTTATAGGTATTTTGATACTGCAAAATATTACGAAAATGAAAAGATTTTAGGAAAATATTTGAAAGAAACTGGTCTAAAGAGGGAAGAATATCATGTTGCAACTAAGGTGTGGCCATCATCTTTTGATACAGATGCTTGTAAGAGAAGTCTTGATGAATCCCTAGCTGACCTAGATATTGGCTATATTGACATTATTTTACTTCATTGGTATGGCAAAGACTTCGAAAAAGCTTGGGAAGTTTTTAGAAATTACAGGGACCAAGGCCTTGTAAAGGCCATCGGAGTTTGTAATTTCTCCATTGATCAGATGACAGAACTAATAAATCTAGGAGAAAAACCAGTCCTTGACCAACTTGAAAGCCATCTTTACTTACAAGACTATAAAACTGTTGAATTTTTAAAGGAAAATGGAATTCTCCACCAGGCCTGGGGTCCACTTTCTCAGGGAAAATCTAACTTGCTTGATGAAAAAATCCTTAAGGAAATAGGGGATAAGTATGGCAAGAGCCCTGCCCAAATTGCCCTAAAATGGAATATTGAAAGGGGAACTATGGTCCTCGTTAAATCATCTAACCCAAAAAGGATAAAAGAAAATATCTCGATTTTTGACTTTGACCTTAGCCAAGAGGACATGAACGCTCTTGCCAGCCTTGATAGGAAGGAAAGATTTTCTAATGACCCAGAAAATAAGGAGTGGCTTGATAAGATAAGAAGAGGATAAAGAAAAGGGAGCTGTTGCAAATTGTGAATAATTATCGTCCCATCATCATAGGGTTATATCTCAAATTTTGCCTCTTAGAGCCGGCAGTCCACTTTAATCCCGCCGGCTCATAGGTGCGAAACTTCACGAGAAAATAGCCTGTCGGCTTATTGAGACCCCCTGATGATATTGGATCGATTTATTCATTCTGAAACAGTCCCTTTTTTGAGCAATAACAAATTTTTTCCGATAAGATAATTAACGTTTCATAAATGTAATACCATTTTCAAAATTTAAGCAAAATCTTTTTAACAAAAAACCCAAGCTATTCTCAAGCTTGGGAAATTTTATTTGTTGTTTGAGTTAGCCTGAACTTTACATAAGACTTTTAAAATCAGGATTCATTTTTATGAGCAATATTTCAGCTTTTTGTCTTAATTTTTCTGACTGTTCGATTAATTTTAAGAGGTCTGTTCTGATGTTTTTTGTTTTCTCAGGACAATTTTCTAATAACCAAACAGCTGCCTTTGATGTTATAACAGATCTTTCATAGGCTTCTTTTAGTTTGTTATATTTTTCTCTGTCAAAATTTTTGCTTTTACTTTCATTTAAAAAGTAATCTGGCAAATAATCTACTTGGTAATTTGAATAGTGGTTTTTCTCTCCAGTCCTGTCTGGTTTTATCGGGCCTTTATCTTTGTCTTTACCAGAATTTGGATTCTTATTTTCTTCTTTTTTGCCTCCACCATTTTCAGTTTTGGAGTTTTCAGTATTAGACTTTTGGTTTATAGGTTTATCTTTGTTTTCTGTTAGAGCATCGCTTATAGTTTTTAAAGTCTTATCAGAAATTTTTTGGGTTCCACTCCAGTAGTCTTCTGGGATAATTAGGTCAGAATTTGTAGTTTTTTTGCCGTCAATTGCAATACCCTTTGTGCCTTCAAATTTTATCTTGTCGGATTCTACTGCTTTGGCAGGATTTTTTGAGCTATTGCCGCCCCTAATATAAGCGGTGCTTACAGATATAGAACCATGGCCTGATACGCCAGATCCACCTTTTTTGCCTGAGCCAGATCCGCCTATAGCTACGAGTTTGCCCTTGCCGGTCACATTTCCGCCATCAAGCTTTAGACCGTCTCCACCAACAGATGTGAGAGCGTATACACCGCCGCCAAATAGGTTTAGGGATGAGTTTTCTGTTATTTCTAGGTTTCCATTTGGGCCCACTTCTAGGGCTGGCTGACCAGATTTACCATATGTTGCTTGCTCGTCGCCTCTTACGGAAACTTCGCCTTCTATCCTAGCTCTACCTTCTACCTTTATGATTGGCTTGTCATTTGTGTTTACAATCTTGCCTTGGGCAGCGGAGTTTGTATTTGAGTAAATAGAAGAATTTCCAAGAATAGCCCCGTCTTTTAGGACAACTTGGCCCCAAATTGATGCGCCAGTTGTAATTTTGTCATCGCGTGGGTTGTAATTTACATTTAATTTTCCACTATTAGAAACTTCGATCTTGCCAAAGACTACAGAGTCATCTAAGTTTAGGATTCCGCCGTCTTTTACAATTATTTTTACAGATCCAAGGATTTTCATGTTTTTGAAGGTGAGGTTGGCTCCTTGGCCTACAACTAGGGTTTGGGTTGGCTCATCAATGGTCTCAAAACCTAACTCTCCATAGGTGCCAGATTGGTGAGATCCAAACCATGCCTTGAGGTCTTTTCGCACATTTACAATATTGTTTGAGTCATTGAATTTTGTGATTTTCCATGGACTCATTTCCCACATATATTTTTTATCTTGAGTTTGGATGAATTTAGCTTTTGATAAAAGCTCTTCTAGGCTTTGCTCTCCTAGGTTATGGACTTCTACTTCAGCTTCATTTGATTCCACTTTCTTTCCACGAATATCAGTTGCACTTATTTTTATTTTGAAAGTACCTGTCTTTGTTGGGCTTCCGCCAAGGATTATAGAACCATGGGCGAAGTTTGCCTCTATGCCTGTATTTTCATCTACAACAACAGCTTTGACTTCGTTAAATTCATTGCCCCTGTCTTCTAGTTTTTTCCAATCATCCTCGCTAGGCTTTTCTTTGTCTGTGTACTCTACGGATACAGCATTAGGATTGTTTGAAACTGAGACGCTACCGCCAGAAAAACCGTCTAACTTTGTCTGACCCACTAAAAGATTGTCAAACTTTCCTACTAGTCTTATTTGGTAGGTCACATCCTTTTTATTCTTGTTATCAACAAGTTTTTTATCCTTGTATAAGTAATTGTATTCTATTCCATCGTAGGTAATGGAAAGCGAATCATTGTTATTTAGCCCAACTATGCAGAGATCACCATCCATTGAAAAAGCATAGGTATTATTGCCAAAAACGGATGAAGGAGATGAGGTTTCTGTTTGAGTCTTGCCATTAATAATTATTTTTTCAAGTTTATTTTTATCGACCTTTCTCCCATCTGCTAAACCCAAGATATTTTTTCCAAAGGTTTCTTTATAGCTAAAGGCTATTTCATCAGTTTTTCCAGGATCTGGCTCTTCATTATTTTGTGGATCTTCTTTTTCTGCGCCTATGTTTTCTTCTTTGATAGAATTTTTATCTATAAGATTATCGTCCCATGCATAAGGATTTTTTATTGTAAAAGATAAGATCTTTTTATCTGATTTTATGACAACCTTGTCACCTTCATCCAGTTTAGTGAAAACTATAGAAAATTCATCGCCATTTTCTCCTTTGGATAGGTAATAAACTCCCCTGTTTTTTGGTCTACTATTGCTAGGGTCTTCGCTCCAGGCTGATCCTTTAACCTCTACACTTTTTATATTATTTATAAATTCGTGGTCTAAAATAATTGTATTTGTCGCAAATCCACCCCTAGATCCCTTTATCAAACTAGGGCTATCAGCAAAGGCTACTAGGTTAAAATTATTTTGACCTATCTGTCTTTCTATATTTGTATTTGCCAAAATCACACCTGATAGGGCCAGGCAGATGGCTATTTTTTGTCTTTTTTTCATAAAATCTCCTTGAATAATAATTTGCGATTATGATAATCATTATTAATCGCTCCAGCTAATTATAAACTATATCAATCAAGATTGCAAGGATTTTATCAGTTTTTATAGATAGATATCATTAAATACTAATTTCGTTAAATTTTCAATTAGAAAGTAAACTGAAAAGTCTCTGTATTAGAGTAAAGTTTAAAAAGAAGGGGCTGTTGCAAAAGTCCCAGTATAGAAAAAAGACGAGGAAACTAAACATCCTCGTCTTTTTCTGATACAATGTATTTATGAAAACAAGTAAAAATACAATATCATTAACTAATTTTACACTAGTTGATGATACAATTCAATTAAAATTAAACTTTAACACAGAAGTATACATCCAAGATGACATAAAACTAAGGCTTGTAAAAAATATAATTGAAAGGATAGACCTAACAGAATTAAGAAAAGTCTACTCATCATTTGGGAGAAAACCTAGTGTAAATCCAGTAACAATGCTTCAAATAATAATATTCTGCTACTCTGAAGGAATATTCTCATCAAGAGAAATAGAAAAATCATGCAAATATGATCTAAGAATAAAATATCTTCTTGATGGTCAAAATCCACCAGACCATAGCACAATCAATAGATTTAGACAAAAAATAGTAAATCTAACACCTAACCTACTAAGTCAACTAGTAGAAATACTAATAAAAGAAAAGCAAATAGACCTATCAAGTATATACATAGATGGAACAAAAATAGAAGCTTATGCCAACAGATATAGTTTTGTATGGAGAGGAAGCACAGAAAAATGGCAAGAAAAACTAAGAATTAGAATAATAAAGCACTTCAATTTAAATAAAGACCTAACACCATCCCAAGTATTAGAAGTAGTAAAAATAGTATTTAATCAAGTAAGTAAAGAATGTAGAGAAAAGAAAATAAACTTCGTACATGGTCAAGGAAAAAGAAAACACCAACTTCAACGAGAATATGAACAACTAAAAGATTGGAAAAACAAGTTAGAAACTTATCAAGAACACCTAGAAATAATGGGAGATTACAGAAACTCCTACTCAAAAACAGACCATGACGCAACCTTCATGAGAATGAAAGAAGACCATATGAGAAACGGTCAACTAAAACCAGCATATAATTAACTAGCCCGTCCGGCTCGTGGAGGACCTTGCAAGTGCATTAGGCTTTATCATAGGAGAAAATGTATCCCACCATCCAAATGACATCTACACCCTAAAACCATTCTTAACAAAACTACTAAAAAGTTATCCAAACAAACTAGATAAAATAGTAGCAGACGCAGGATACGAAAGCGAAGAAAACTATGTATACCTAGCAGAACATAATCTAACATCCTACATAAAACCTTCAAACTACGATCAATCCAAAACACGAAAATATAAAAAAGAACAAGAATTTAGAAAAAGCCTAGTCTATGATGAAACCCAAGACAAATACATATCAAAAGAAGGCAAAGAATTCATAAGATCCAATGATAGATACAGTAAAAGAAAAAGTGGATATGTAACAACTACAAAAGTATACAGGTGTTTTGACTGGAATAAAGATGGTCAAAAAACTAAAGGGATCTACATAGCAGAAACATTTCAAAAATATAGGAAAGAATCATTAGAAAACATAATATCCGACCAGGGAATAGAAGAAAGACTAAACAGGTCTATTCAAGCTGAGGGAGCTTTTTCCAAAATAAAATCAGGACTAAACTACAACAGATTCCACCATAGAGGAAAAGAAAATATAATAAGCGAAATATGCCTACTTTCTATTGCATTAAACTTAAATAAACTGGCATCAAAAATAGAAAATAAGAACTTAGAAATTATAAAATACAAAGCTGCTTAGGAAAAAAATATTCATGATAGATAGCTTTATTAAGTGACCCTAATTTTAATAAAAATGTGGAAAATTTATTCTTATCTTAAAAAACTCTATAAAAATTAATGGCTTGATACAAATACACAAGAAAAAAAGTGATGAGCAGAATAGATTTACCTATTCTGCATCACCTTTTTTTAGTCTACAAATTTTTTAGCAAAGTCTACGAAGGCATCGCAGGCACTTTTTACAAATGGTCTTGTTTCTTCGATAAGTTTTCCATCCTTATCAAATAATTCGTTAATCTTAGCTAGGTATACTTCTGGCTTGCTCATTGCTATGAGGTCTACACAAGTAAAGGATTGCTTTAGGGCAAGGTTACTTGATACCCCACCCATTGTACCGATTGTTGAGCTAAAAACTGTAGCTGGCTTTCCAGC
Organism: Anaerococcus sp. C0059F3; assembly: GCF_056590475.1. Lineage (NCBI taxonomy): Bacteria > Bacillati > Bacillota > Tissierellia > Tissierellales > Peptoniphilaceae > Anaerococcus > Anaerococcus sp. C0059F3. The sequence goes on along the minus strand of NZ_JBWPWE010000011.1, from coordinate 33,518 downwards.
CCATAGGTTTCCTTCTGGCCCACGAGATGCAATGTCAATTGCATTTTTTAAGACTGGGGCTAGGGACCTGTTGTATTCTGGTGTTATAAAGATAAAGGCGTCACATTTTTTGACATCTTCTCTAAGTTTAATGTAGGCAGGGTGAATTTCGCCCATGTCTAGGTCTTGGTTATAAAAAGGTGTTTCGCTTAAATCTATCATATATGTTTCAACATCTAGAAGTTCTGCAACTTCCTTGGCAAGCTTTTTATTCCATGAATTTTTTCTAAGTGATCCTACTAATAATCCTATTTTCATTGATAAATCCTTTCTTTTTTATTTATTTAATTTATACCCTAAAGTCTAAGATATAAGCAAAAAGAGCTAGCCCTATATAATTAATCATTTTTATTTCTTATATATTTATCAATGTTTGCTGCGGCCTTTTTGCCGGCTCCCATGGCTAGGATTACTGTGGCTGCGCCTGAAACAGCGTCACCTCCTGCAAAGACTCCGTCCTTGCTGGTCATGGTGGTATCGTCAATTATAATTCCGCCCCAAGATTCGGTTTTTATATCTGGATTGGTGTGCTTGATTAGTGGGTTTGGAGATTGGCCGATTGAAACAATTACAGATTCAAATTCTACTTCTTCGAATTTGCCTGTGGCAACAGGTCTTCTTCTGCCTGAAGCATCTGGTTCGCCGAGTTCCATTTTCTCAACCTTTACAGCCTTAACCCAACCATTTTCGCCAATAATTTCTACTGGGTTGTGGAGGTTCATAAAATTAATGCCTTCTTCTATGGCGTGGTGGCTTTCCTCAGCCCTGGCTGGCATTTCCTCAAAACTCCTACGGTAAACAACTGTCACATCAGCCCCAAGTCTTTTTGCAGATCTAGCTGCATCCATAGCAACATTTCCGCCACCAACTACGCAGACTTTTTTGCCCACATGGACTGGTGTGTCGTATTTTGGAAACTTATAGGCTTTCATAAGGTTCATACGGGTTAAAAATTCATTTGCAGAATAAACTCCGTTTAGGTTTTCACCAGGGATACCCAAAAACTTTGGAAGTCCAGCACCAGATGCTATGTAAATTGCCTCATAGCCCTGATCATAGAGGTCTTCAATAGAAAGGGTCCTGCCAACAATGGTGTTGGTTTTTAGTTTAACTCCAAGTCCGATTACGTTTTTAAGTTCTGTATTTACTAGTTTTTTTGGAAGCCTAAATTCAGGAATTCCATACATCAAAACCCCACCTGCAGTGTGGAAGGCATCAAAAAGAGTTACCTTATAGCCTAGTTTTGCAAGATCTGCAGCAGCAGTTAGGCCAGATGGGCCTGCACCAACCACAGCGACTTTTTCCTTGTTAGCGTAAACTTCAACTGGTTTTTTATATTTTTTGTTGTTGTGATAATCTGCGACAAATCTCTCAAGCCTGCCTATTCCAACAGGTTCGCCCTTGATTCCTCTTGTACAAACGCCTTCGCATTGGTTTTCTTGTGGGCAAACTCTCCCGCAAATGGCTGGTAGGTTGTTGGTTTCGGCGATTTTTTCGTAGGCATTATCAAGGTCGCCGTCAACTATAAATTGGATAAATTCAGGAATTTTTACGGAAACAGGACAGCCAGAAACACAAGGCTGGTTCTTGCAGTGGACACACCTAGTGGCTTCTTCTAGGGCCATTTCTGCGGTATAGCCTGTGGCAACTTCGTCAAAATTTTTATTTCTAACATTTGGGTCCTGTTCAGGCATCTTTACTTTTTCATTTGACATATTAAATTTTGCCATTTCTTACCTCCCCAGTTAGGTTGCAAAAGTGTTCTCTTTCCTCTGTGGCATAGTTTCTTGACCTATTCATGGCCTCATCAAAATCTACCAAAAATCCGTCAAAATCAGGTCCGTCAACGCAGGCAAATTTCATTTCCCCACCAACAGTAAGCCTGCAACAGCCGCACATACCTGTGCCGTCAACCATAATTGAGTTCATGGACACAGTTGTTGGTATATCTTGGACTTTGGTAATGTTAACCACATTTTTCATCATTATAGCAGGGCCAATAGTAAGGACGTGGTCGTAGATTTTTCCTTCCTTTAAGAGGTCTTCTAAAACCTGGGTTACAAAACCCTGTCTGCCGTAAGATCCGTCATCGGTTGTTATGTAAAGATTATCCGAACAATTTTCAAGTTCATCTTCAAGAATGATTATGTCCTTATTTTTAAAACCCATGATGACATCAACATTGGCTCCGATTTCGTGGAGGTATTTGGCCTGTGGATAGGCAATTGCAGTTCCAAGACCGCCGCCGATTACGCAGACATTTTTCCCCTTCAAATCGTCTAATTCAGTAGGTTTGCCAAGGGGGCCTACGAAGTCTAAAAATCCATCCCCAGCCTTAAGGTCGTTCATTCTCATAGTTGTGCCGCCAACGACTTGGACGATTATTGTAACATTTTCACCGTCGACTCCTGAAATGGTAAAAGGCACTCTTTCGCCTTTTTCATCGAGCCTTAGGATTATAAATTGGCCAGGCAGAGCTTTTCTTGCAATCTCTGGGGCCTTCACAACAAACTTGATGGTTGTATCATTCAAATTTGTTTTTTCTATTATTCTTGCCATAAGTCCTCCTTTAGACAAAGATTTCTTTCCTTAATTATAACATACTTCACAATAATAAATATGTAAAAGTTGAAAGACAAGGAAAGGTGAATTATTTATAAAATATAGTATTATAGACCTATTGAGATAAAAAAGAAGGGAGTATTATGGAAAAAAATCAAAGAAAATACACAAACAAATACCTCCTAAAAAAGTTCATACCTTATTATGGACCTTACAGGAAGGTTTTAACCATAGATTTGTTGGCAGCAGCCTTTACAACAGTATCTGAGCTAATCTTGCCACTTTTGTTATCCTACCTCACAGACTGGGCACAAATAGGCGTCCTCGATGCGCCAAGGATAGTGAAAGTTGCTATAATTTATGCCATAACAAAGGCAGTTTCAGTCATAGCTAGGTATTTCATGCAGTCTATGGGCCACATTATGGGGGCGTCGATCGAAAGAGATATGAGAAAAGATGTCTTCAACCACCTCATGGAAATGGATACAGAATTTTTTAATGAAGCAAAAATCGGCCAGCTAATGACCAGGCTTACCTCTGATTTGTTTGAAATTACTGAGTTTGCCCATCACGTTCCTGAGGAATTCCTAGCTGGGGCCATCAAGCTAATAATTTCCTTTATAGTCTTATTGACAATAGATTGGAAATTAGCCCTAGTAATCTATATCCTAATCCCACTAATGTACGTTGTTTCAAGGAAGTCTAGGGCCAAATTTAGAAAGGCGACCAAAAATTCTAAGAAGCAAATCGGGGAAATAAATGCAGGTGTGGAAGATACTTTACTTGGCATCAGCGTTGTAAAATCTTTTGCCAATGAAAATATTGAAAAATCCAAATTTGCCAAGGAAAACGACAAGTTTGCTGACATCAAGGCCGACCAATATTACAACATGGCCAAATATTTTATGGTCAAGGACACTTTTTCAGGCCTCATGTATTTGGTTTTAATTGTAATCGGCGGTCTACTTGTAATAAATAAAGAAATCACCCCAGGTGACCTAATCGCCTTTACCATGTATCTAAATATGTTAGTTGCAACCATTGAAAGGCTTATAAACTTCACCGACACCTATGAAAGAGGGACAACCGGTATAGAACGCTTTATCGAAATTATGAGTCTTGATAGGGATATATTTGACGCAGAAAACCCAGAAACCCTAGCAGACGTTAAGGGTAAAATTGAATTTGATAAGGTATCTTTCAAATATCCAAACTCAGCAGAAAATGAACCTTATGTCCTAGAAGACATGTCCTTTAAAATTGATGTTGGGGAAAATATTGCCCTAGTCGGTCCTTCAGGAGCAGGAAAGACCACAATTTCAAAGCTAATCCCAAGATTTTACGATGTAAATGAAGGGGAAATTAGGATTGATAATACAAATATCAAGGACCTTTCCATTGATTCTTTGAGAAACAATATTGGAATCGTCCAGCAAGATGTTTACCTATTTTCAGGCACAGTTAGGGAAAATATTGCCTACGGCAAGGAAGATGCCACAGAAGCAGAAATCAAGGAAGCAGCAAGACTTGCAGGTGCAGATGAATTTATAAAAGATTTGCCAAATGGGCTTGACACCTATATTGGAGAACGTGGAGTAAAATTATCTGGAGGACAAAAGCAAAGAATATCAATAGCAAGAGTCTTTCTTAAAAACCCACCAATCCTAATCCTAGATGAGGCAACAAGTGCCCTAGACAATAAGAGCGAAGCCATAGTCCAAGCATCTTTAGAAAAACTATCAAAGGGCAGGACCACCCTAATAATAGCACACAGACTCTCAACCATCATAAACGCCGATGAAATCATAGTCCTAACCTACGACGGCATAGTAGAAAGAGGCAACCACAAAGACCTCCTAGCCAAAAATGGAGTCTACTACAACCTATACAATTCAAATAACACAGATTTATTCGGCTAAAAAGAACAGACCCCGTGGTCTGTTTTTTCTTGGTAATCTTATCTAAAGATGTATAATATAATGGGAAAGAAAGGACATTTTATGAAAAAACTATTTGGCAAGTTCCTTCATGGACTTGCGACTCTTGTTGGAACTATTTTTGCAGTTCTAATTAACTTTATGAATATATTAGTGATGACCTTTGAAGGAATAAGATCTCTTTTGGCCCTTGTCTTTATGGTGGGCTGTTCGACTTTTATTTTCCTTCCAACTCTTTTATTATTTTTGCCTGCCAAGGTCTGGTATGCGATTTTTATTATCCTTGTAATTCCAGTCCTTGGACCTAAGTTTATTTCTATTCTAAGGTATGGAAATTATGTCCTTACTGAATGGATGTATGACAGGGCAAATTATTTGATAACAGGGGAGAGGGTCGGCTTTGAAAATATTTCAGATTATTCTGAAAAATATAGGATTGACCAAGAAAAAGAAAGACAAAGACAGGCGGAAGAAGAAGCTCGTCGCCGCCAAGAACAAATGTACGACTACTTTGAAGACCTCTTTGGTAATTTCACCTACTATGACACCAGGGATTTTAACCAAGGTGACTTTGGTGGTTTTTCTGGTGGTAATTATGGCGGCTACCAAAATTATGGCGGTGGTTTTTCTGGGGTTAATGACCTTGGCTTTAAGGAAAGGTATGAAAATGCAACAAGTAAGCTTGGTGTGCCACTAAATACAGACATCTATGATGTAAAACTTGCTTATAGGAAGCTTGCCAAAAAATACCATCCAGATTTGAATAAAGAGCCTGGTGCCAAGGAGAAATTCCAAGAAATCAACGATGCCTATGAGTTTTTGTCTGAAGAAAATATCAAGAAGTACAAGAATAATTATTTATAGGAAAAACCATGCACGATACAATTAAGAATGAAAAAGCAGCAGTCCTATTATCAGAAGTCGCCTCAGATGCTGGCGCGATCATGCTTGCAAGCGGGGCGGAGATATATAGGGTTGAAGATACAGTAGAAAGAATAATAAGGTCTAAGACAAACGCCAAGGATGTTGATGTTTACTCAACTTTTAACGTAATTATCCTATCTTTTACCTATGACAACGAGGTCCATACCAATGTTAGGAGGGTAAAAAACAGGGCCAATAAATTATTTTACGTTGACAAGGTCAACCAATTTTCAAGAGATTTTTGTGCGGGCAAATTAAGCCTGGAAGAGGCCTTAGTGGAGCTTAAGAAGATTAAGGCTTCTACAGGAAAACCACTTTTTGAAAAAATCCTAGGCGGGGGCATAGCAGCTGGAGCTTTTTCCCTACTTCTAAGTGGTGGTCAGGATGAGATGGCAGTTTCCTTTATAGTGGGACTCCTTTCTTACTATGCAGCAAACTTTATGGAACAAAATGGAATTGGTTATTTTGTGGTAAATTACCTCTACGGGGTCATTGTTTCCCTCCTAACCATAATTTTTGCCCATTATCTTCCTGGAATTGAATCAGGTATAATCATTGTTTCATCCATGATGGCACTCCTTCCGGGAATAATGATTACAAATGCCATGAGGGACTTGATGAGTGGGGATGCGACTAGTGGCCTAACTGGAGCTGTAATTGGTATTTTAATATCGACAGCCCTTGCCATGGGAGTTGGTACTCCTATTACAATTATGAAGATTTGGGGTTAATATGATTTATTTTAGAGAATTTATAATTTCAGCCATTGCGGCAGTTGGTTTTGGTTTGATTTTTGATTTACCCAAAAAAGCTATTTATATTTCAAGTTTGGCAGCAGGTTTTGGTTGGGTAATCTATAAAATAACTATGGAAGTTACTGGTTCTGTATATCTAGGATCTCTAGTTTCTGCCCTTGTAATGGCTGCAACAGCAGAGGTTTTGGCCAGGGTTTTTCATTATCCAGCCAGCGTTTTTATCCTTCCAGGTATAATCAATCTTTGCCCAGGCGAAGCCATTTATAAATCGATGACAAATTTTATAGCTAATGAAAATCTTGTCGCCCTTTCTTATTTTTATAAGGCCCTAGGGATTGCAGCAGCCATTGCCTTTGGTGTTTTGTTGTCATCTTCATTTTCAGCTTCACTTAAGAATTTTAAATGGAGAAGTCAAAGAAGGACAGATTTTACAAAATTTAGGAGAAAATAATGAGAGAAATATACCTAGCAGGTGGTTGTTTTTGGGGAGTAGATGCCTATTTTGGGGGCCTTGATGGAGTTGTTGCTACAGAATGTGGCTATGCTAATGGAAACACATCCACAACTACTTATGAAGAACTATACAAAACTGATTTTGCAGAAACAGTAAAAGTGACTTTTGATGAAGAAAAAATTTCTTTAGATCAAATCCTTGAACATTTTTATTATATAATTAATCCTTTTTCCCTAAACAGGCAGGGCAATGACCTAGGCCGCCAATATAGGACAGGGATTTATTCTAAAAATGAAGAAGATTTGGAATTTGCAAGAAATTTCCTAGACAAAAAGCAAAAGGAAGCTGACAGGAAAATCCTTGTAGAAGTAGAAGAATTAAGGTCTTATGTGGTGGCAGAAGCCTATCACCAAGACTATTTGAAGAAAAACCCAGCTGGCTATTGCCACATTGATTTAAGCGATGTATTGGAGATAAAATGAAGAAATTTACAAAAATAATGGCCATAGGAGTGGCCTTATTAATAGGCCTGCCAGGCCTAGCCCACGCAAGCGATGTAGTAAAATACGATGCTACAAGTCTTGATGAGGTCTTAATCAAAAATGGAGTTAAGGTTGATAGTGAAAAAGTTAAGGCCAGGCGCGAGGCCCTAATTAAGAAAAATCCTTCCGTGAAACCAGCGGAAGAAAAGAAAAAACCAGTAGTCTATCCAAAAACTGCGGTTTATACCAAGGTTGTAGATATGAGTGAGCACCAAAATCCTGTGGCTGTAAATTACGATGTTTTTGCCAAGGAAATTGACGGAGCCATACTACGTTCATCCATTACAACCTTCAAAGAAGACGAGGAAACAGGGGAAAAATCCTATTACCTAAGGCGTGATCTCACAGTTGATAGTCACTACCAAAACCTAAACGCAAGAAACGTGCCAATTGGTTTTTACCACTATTCAAGGGCGACAAATGTTGAAGAAGCGAGAAAAGAAGCAAACTACGTTCTTGATTATATCAGGGGCAAAAATATTTCCTTGCCAATCTTTTTGGATATGGAAGATAATATGAGACAGGCCAAGGTTTCTAGGGAGGAACTCTCAAAAGTGGCCGACACCTTCCTAAATATCATGAAGAGAAATGGCTATGTAGCAGGGATTTATTCCTACCCACACTTTGCCAAAAACCACTTAAATAGGGAAGTAAGAAACAGGGGCAATTTCTGGATTGCTGACTATGACGGAGTTGGTTTTACAGGCTATACCGACACAGAATTTGACATCTGGCAATATGCCCACAAGGGTAGGGTTGCAGGCTATCCAGGCAACCTTGACTTAAATACTCTTTATAGGGATTATCCTTTAATCATTAAGGGTAAGTCTAGGAAAAATTACAATGACCTTATCCAGGAAATAATCGACGGTCACTGGGCTGAGGGTAAGGAAAGGGAAAAACGCCTCAAATATGCGGGCTATAACTATAATCAAGTCCAAAAAGATGTTGATAAAAAATTAAGATTGAAGAAATAAAAAATAAACATATACTGTAACTAGGAGTGTGAATTATGGCAATTAAATATGATATAGTAGAAAATATTGGCATCCTTTCAACAAATGCAAAGGGTTGGACCAAGGAGTTAAACCTTGTTAGCTGGAATGAAAGAGAGCCAAAATACGACATCAGAGACTGGAACGAAGACCACACTAGGATGAGCAAGGGCATCACCCTTACAGCAGAAGAGGCAGAAGTCCTAAAAAATATCCTAGCTGACGAATTCGAAGACTAATTAGGCTCTCCCTTGATGGGGGAGTTTTTTTCTAAGGAGAAGATATGGCATATTTTTACGCCTTTTTATCAGCGATATTTGCAGCTTTGACATCAATCTTGGCTAAAATCGGCATTTCCGACATTAATTCAAACCTAGCCACAGCCATTAGAACTACAGTGGTCCTTGTCTTTTCTTGGATAATGGTTTTTGTGGTCGGTGGACAGCACGATTTAGGAAGTATTAGCAAAAAAACTTTGATATTTTTAATCCTCTCAGGCCTTGCCACAGGCATTTCCTGGCTTGCCTTTTATAAGGCCCTACAAATGACAGAGGCATCAAAGGTTGTGCCAATTGATAAGCTAAGCGTGGTTTTCACAATTATTTTTGCCTTCATAATTTTGGGCGAAACAGCAAGCAAAAAAGCTATAATTGGCGCAATATTAATAAGTATTGGGACCTTGGTAATGGTTCTTTAAAAAGGAGTTAAGATGAAAATTGAACTAAAAAATAATAAAACAAGATTATTAGCAGACACAAATGGTGCCTACATAGAAGAATTTACCTACGATGGCAAAGATGTATTTTTCCCAAAATTTGAGACAGAAATTGCTGGCAAAAAGAAAACTAGGGGAGGATCTCACCCATGTCTTCCATCTTTTGGACCAAGCGAGATAAATGACCTAAAAGACCATGGCTATGGCAGGGATTTTGAATGGGAAGTGGTAGAAAAAAGCCCTGAAAAAGTTATTTTAAAACTTGCCGGCACCTGTGGCTATGAGGGCATGGATTCTTTTATTGCTTATGAGCTTTCAGATAAATCTTTGATCGCTGAAATAAAAATGCTAAATGAGTCTGACAAAGATTTGCCAGTGGCACCAGGTTTTCACCCATATTTTAAGGCAGGTGAAGATTTTGAAGTTCATGGCCTAGATTTTGGGGACTTTAACCTAAAAGATACTTATTTTCTAGATGCAAGTGAGGTTTCCTTTAAGGCGGATAATTTCGATATTAAAATCACTTCAGAAAATTTCCACAAGTTTGCTATCTGGACAGATTTCCTAGATGATTACAGGTGTGTGGAGCCTTGCTACAATGGCAAGTCCTTTGTAAAGGGCGGGGAACCTTACATCCTAAAAGCTGGGGAAACTTTTTTGGCTCAGATGAAAATAGATATAGAAGGATAAATTTAACCAGGCCTAGGGTCTGGTTTTTTTATGGTCTTTACCAATTATTGATAAAAATCGTCTATAATATAGGAGAGGTGAGAAAATGGACATTTGTATAATTGAAGATAATCTTGCCCTGGTCGAATCCCTCAAGGACCTCTTGGAAAATGAAGGTTATGGGGTGGACTATTTTCTCGATCTTGGGGAAATTGACGATTATCTGATTTTAAATAAATATGATTTGATAATTTTGGACCTTATGTTGGGTAAGTTTGATGGTTTGGATTTTCTAAAAATTGTTAGAAGTGAAATAAAAAGACCGATTATAATCCTAACTGCCAAGGGCGGCAAAGAAGATGAGCTAAAAGGCCTGAGTCTTGGGGCAGATGACTATATCAAAAAACCATTTGATCCGGATATCCTACTTGCCAGGATAAAATCAAAATTAAGGATAAATGAAAATTCAGAAATTTCCTACAAGGAGACCACTTTTGATTTTGAAACGGGTTCGGTTAAGAAAAATGAAAGCCAAATCTATTTAACAAGTCAGGAAAAAAAGATTTTGAAAATTTTATTTATCAATAAGGGAAGGGTCCTTTCTAAAGAGAGCCTTCTTTCTATGGCATCGGATAATTTCGATCAGGTATCAGAGAGGACGATTGTGACCCATATTTATAACATCAGAAAGAAAATCCTTGAAATTGGGGCAGATGACCCGGTAGAAAATGTTTGGAAGGAGGGTTACAAATGGAAAAACGAGTAAAAAACTTGGTCTTAGGCCTTCTCTTGGATAATTTCTTGAGAGTCCTAACTTACGGGATTTTAACAATTATTGCCCTCAAATTAGGCCAAGAATACCTGTATCCCCTAAGGCTAAAAAGAGATTTTCCCATGGGAATTTTTATGATTTATTCTCTCTATTTTCTAAGAAAATTTTACATTGGGATTGATAAGAATATTCTGAATGATTTAAGGATTTTAGAAGAATCTATAAAAAAAGATAATTATGACAAGGACTTGGAATTGGCAGAATTTGACCTAATTGCCAAGACTTTAAAAGATAAAAACCAAAAAATAAGAGAGAAAGATTCTTTTATAAAAACAAGTCTAGCAGCAATTTCCCATGATATGAAAACTCCACTTACAGTGATAAATACAAATTTATCCCTTCTTAAGCCTATTGATCTAAAAAACCAGGCTAGGATTGTAAAGATTAAGGGCGAAAGCGAAAAAATCGCAGCCTATATTGGCGATTTGATGGAGGTAAGCGGGGGCTTTATCGAAGAGATAAGGCCAGTAAAAATTTCGCTTTCCGAATTTATGGCAAATTTAAAGGCAAATTTAAGTCTTTTTGAAGATATGAGGGAAGAGGAAATTGGTCTTATAAATGAAATTAATATTCGAAGTAAATATTATCTAAAGATTGATAAAATAAGGTTTGACAAGGCCCTAAGCCAGCTTTTGACCAATGCCTTTGAACACAGGAAGAGTGCGGTTTGGCTAGAGCTTGCGGAAAAAAATGGGGAAATCATAATCACAGTTGCTGATGATGGGCGAGGTTTTGATGAAAAAAGCCTAAAAGATGGCAAAAATCTTTTTTATACAGATAATTACGGCAGGACATCCGGCAAAGGAACTGGTATGGGACTCTTTATAGGAAATTCTTATATAGAAGCTATGGGAGGAAGGCTCCTTCTTGAAAACAAAAATGGGGGACGAGCCAAAATTTGCTTAGACCTTTGGGAGGAAGAGAATGGAAAATAAATTATTTTTAATATTTTTAATAATCTTTGCTTGCTTTGACCTTAATAAACTTATAAAAAAAGACCTAAACTTTTTTAGCTTTTTTAGGCCCCTTAGCCTTGCTATTACCTCTAATTTTATCCTTGATGGTATTGATGATAGGCTTAATGTAATTGCCCTCATATACTTTCTGTTTTTAGCCTATATTTACAGAAAAAATTTGAGAAAGGAATAAGAATATGAAAAAGAAATTTGATTTTTATGACTTTTTAGTCTTTATTTTTGGCCTTGTTGGTTTTGGTGGATATTATTTACTTATGACCCAATATTTTAAAGTTGATCCTTTTGAAGGATTAGAAATCATACCAACTATATACTTTGGTATTTCGGTTTTTACCATGGTTTTTGTTTACGATATAGTTAATGAAAAAATTGGAGATAATTTTTTTATAATTCCCCAAACCGTACATTTAGTTTCATATGTTTTTGGACCAATAATACTAATCTATGAAAAAATAAAGAATGCCGCCTTAGGGCGGTTTTTACTTGGCCAAAAACCTTGAATACAAGCCCTAGAAAAGTATATTGAGAGAATGAAGAAGATTTATTTTGACTATGCAGCAACAAGCATAAAAAGAAAGAAAATTTTAGAAGATATAATAAATCAGGCCGAATTATTTGACGGAAATCCCGATTCTAGCCATTCTTTTGGAAGGGATGCCAAAAGAATTTTGGAAGATGCGAGAAAAGACGTTGCAAAATCCATCGGGGCAAAGCCAAGTCAGATTATTTTCACATCTGGAGCCAGTGAATCCAATAATACAGTTCTTTCTGCTTTTAAAGACGAAAAAATAATTACAAGTAATATCGAGCACGACTCTATTGAAAATACCTATAATCCTCAAAACACCATTCTTATAGAGGCAAACGAGGAAGGAATTAGCCTTGATCAAATAAAGGAAAAACTCACAGACGATATTAAACTCGTTTCGGTAATGATGGTAAATAATGAAATGGGCCTTATAATGCCAATTAAGGAAATCGGTGAGTTTTTAAAAGATAAAGACATTTATTTCCACGTCGACTGCGTCCAAGCATACGGCCATTTGGATATTGATGTGGATGAGATGAATATTGACTTCTTATCCCTTTCTGGCCACAAAATCGGGGGAATAAATGGTTTTGGAATTTTATTTGCAAGAGAAAACCTCCCTTCTTTTATAAAGGGCGGTGAGCAGGAAAAATACCGCAGGGCAGGCACTTCCTATGTAATGGGCGCTTATTCCATGGCCAAATCTTTTCCTTATATGATTGAAGAAAGGGAAAAGATCAAGGATTTGAAAGGATATTTACTAGAAAGTCTTGGAAAATCAAAGATAATTTACGAGATAAATGGCAATCCAGATCAGACAGTCGATCACATCGTAAATATTTATTTCAAAGACTATAGGTCAGACTTTTTGCTAACTTATCTTGATATGCACGGGATTGCCGTTTCTGCGGGTTCTGCTTGTAGGGCGGGAGCTGTGATTCCTTCAAAGGTTGTTGAAAGAATTTACGGACCAGACATGGCCAGCCATTCACTAAGGATTAGCCTGGGTTTTGAAAATACAAGGGCAGATATTGATAGGCTATTAGAAGTTTTAGGAGAATTAGATGACAGATAAAAAAGATATAAAGGTAATAGTGGGGATCTCAGGCGGGGTGGATTCTTCTGTTGCAGCCCTTCTTTTAAAAGAAGAGGGCTATGATGTGACAGGGATTTTCATGAAAAACTGGGATGATACCGATGAAAATGGTTTTTGCACTGCCGAAGAAGACTTCGAAGATGCGGTTGCCGTTTGTAACCAAATCGGAATTCCTTATTATTCCATAAATTTTGAAAAAGAATATTACGACAGGGTTTTTTCCTACTTTCTTGATGAATACAAGAAGGGCAGGACTCCAAACCCTGATATCATGTGCAATAAGGAGATAAAGTTTAAGGCCTTTTTGGATTTTGCAAAAAATCTTGGGGCGGACTATTTAGCAACAGGACATTATGCAAGAGTTGACAGGACCGATGGGGAAACAAAGATGCTAAGAGGTCTTGATTCCAACAAGGATCAGACTTATTTTCTAAGCCAATTATCCCAAGAACAAATAAAAGACGTTTTATTTCCAGTAGGCGATTTGCAAAAATCAGAAGTAAGGGAAATCGCCAAAAAAGCGGGCCTTGCAACTGCTAATAAGAAAGATTCGACAGGAATTTGCTTCATTGGCGAGAGAGATTTTAACGAATTTTTATCTCATTACCTTCCAGCTCAACCAGGAAATATTGTCGATACAGAAGGTCACATCATGGGAAAACACGACGGTTTGATGTATCACACAATCGGCCAAAGACGTGGACTTGGCATAGGCGGTGAGGGAGAAGCTTGGTTTGTTTATGGAAAAGACCTTGAGAAAAACGAACTTCTAGTCTGCCAGGGAAAAAATAATCCGCTTTTATTTTCAAATAAGCTATACGGGTCAGAATTTTCTACAATTTCTGATAAGGAAAGTCCAAAGGAATTTGATTGCACAGCCAAATTTAGGTATAGGCAAGCAGATATAAGGGCCCATGTGAAAGTCCTTGAAGATGGCAAGGTAGAAGTGACTTATGACGACACCAAGGCCGTAACCCCAGGCCAAGCCGCAGTTTTCTACGACGGAGAAGTATGCCTAGGATCTGCAATTATTGATGAAGTTTACATGGATGATAAAAAATTAAGAGTGTAAAATCTATTTAAAAATTAAAATACATTGCAAATAAAAATAAACCTTGAAGACCATAAAAATGGATCCTTCAAGGTTTTTTTCTTATATATTAATTTCTAAAACAATTGGTGTGTGGTCTTGTCTTTCGCCAGAGTCGATCATGTCCGAATTTGTAATTAAGTCTTTAATCCTATCTGAAACTATGAAATAATCAATCCTCCAGCCGGAGTTGTTGATTTTACTTGTCTTAACCCTTTGGGCCCACCAAGTGTAGCGACCTTCCACATCGCCGTGGATGTGTCTAAAGGTGTCTGTAAATCCTTTATCAAGAAGATTTGTAAAGCCTTCCCTTTCTTCATCCGTAAAACCAGCTGATTCGTGGTTGTTATCAGGGTTTGCAAGGTCAATTTCCTTGTGGGCAACGTTAAAGTCACCAGCTGCTATTACTGGCTTATTTTGATCCAAACTTTTTAGATAATCAGCATAGAGCCTATCCCAAACCTGCCTATCAGGAAGTCTTACTAATTTGTCACCAGCATTTGGTGTATAGACGTGGGTGAAATAAAAATTATCAAACTCTAGGGTGATAATCCTGCCTTCAAAATCCATGGTACAAGGTGCACCGATTTGAGGAAAAGTTGCTTCTGCCTCAAGACCTTTTTTGTAAAGGGTCATAGTTCCTGCATAAGATTTTCTCGCAGGCTCCTCGCTTTGCCTATAAACATAATCATATTCTGGGAAATATTCAGCAAGTTTTTTCACATGTTTTTTGCTAAGGCCAGAATAAGGAAGTTTGGTTTCTTGGATGGCTATTACATCAGCATCTTCCTTCACAAGCCTATCTAAAACCAAACGGCTCATCACAGCCCTTGCAGAATCGCTTGTTAGGGCTGCGTTTAGTGAATCTATATTCCATGAAATAAATTTCATAATTACCTCTCTTTTTTTATTCTCTATTATTAATATACAACTAATAAAAAACTTTTAAAATTTCTACAAATTTAACACAAAATTAACACCATTTTGGGTATTATATAGTTAAGAAAGACACTAATATAAGAATTTTTAAGGAGGGTGTCATGAATAAATCTAAATTATTACTAGCCCTAGCAGTGTCAGCTATGTTGATTAATAGCGCCTATGCTAGCGAAATGAAAAATCAAAAAGTAAATGAAATCGAAGCAGAAGACCCTATTACAAATCCAAAAGTAGCAGAATACAAGGTAAAGAAAATTTATGAAGAAGGGGTTGATATTGTGGACGTTAATAACGAAGCTGATGTCTACAATGTTCCAAAATCTTATTTTAAGGGCATGGACCTTAAAGAAGGTAAGATTTTCACCCTTTATACAAATAGGGAAATCTTAGAATCAGATCCAGCAAAATTTGGAAAAGTGTATAAGGTTATCGAAGGCAAGGAAAGTCACGTTACTTCTGATATTTATGTAATCAAGACCATAAATGAAGAAGGAGTAGATTTATACCTTAAATCAAATCCTGATGACCTTTACAATGTTCCAAAAAAAGAATTCAAGAATATTGATTTAGTAGAGGGCAAAGAAGTAGAAATCGTAGCAGATGATGTACTTTACGCTTCATATCCAGCTAAATTTACAAAAATCCACAAAATAAGTGAAGTAAAACCTAAGGAAGAAAAGGTCGTAAGAGATTTTGTTGTTAAAGAAATCAACGAAGAAGGCGTCACCCTTTATGAAGTAGGAAACGAATCAAATCTTTACAATGTGCCAAAATCTGAATTTAAGGATATGAAAGTCGAAAAAGGCAAGGTCTTTACTATTACATCTGATAATATTTCTCTAAAATCCTACCCAGCACAATTTGGCAAGATTTTCTCCATTGTTGAAAAAGAAATACCAGCTAAGACTATGGTAAAATCTTATGTTGTAGAAAAAGTTGCTGATGATATGGTTACAGTTTACGAAAAGGACATGAAGGAAAGCAAGTATAATATCCCTAAAAAAGACTTTGGCAAGGCCAATCCAAAAGTTGGAGAAACTTATAAGATTGAAACATCAGAAGAAATCCTAACTTCAGATCCAGCCCAATTTGCGAAAGTAATAAAGGCAGAATTAGAAAAAGAAGCTCCAAAAAAGGCAGAAAAGCCTGCTGATAAAAAGAAAACACCTGAAAAATCTAAGGAAAAACCAGCTAAAGAAGAAAAGGCTAAGGAAAAAACTCTATCTGACATCTTTGTAGTAGAAAAAATCGACGAGGAAGGTGTGACTGTTTATAGAAAGTCAAACAAGGAAGATAAGTACCTTGTTCCTAAAAAAGACTTTGGAAAACTAGAAATAAAAGAAGGCAAGGAATACAAGATTTTCACAAATGATGTAGTTCTCACCTCTTACCCAGCCCAATTTGGAAAGATTATAAAAATCGAAGAAGTAATGGCAGGAAAGAATAAACAGTCTGCTAAAAACCCAAAAACCGGTCTAGTAGGCACAAGCCTTGCTCTTGTTACTCTAATCGGTGCAGGAATCGGCTATAAGAAAATTAAATAGAATCTAGGATCAAACGGTACCTTAGGGTGCCGTTTTTTTGTCTTTAATTCCCTTTATTTGCAAATTATGATAAAATTATTAGTAGGATAAAGGAGGCAAGCATGAATAATTCTTATTTTAAAACCGACCTGGCCCACATCTTTGATGTCGCTGAAAGATATAATTTTGTAAAAGATGAAATCGGCCATTGTTTGCAATTTTTTGCGGCAGTTTATGGCCTAAGCCTTAGTGAATTTGAATTTTTAATAGATAGTATCCATTTTGAGAGGAGTGAAATCTTTAAAAATCTCGATTCTAGTGGTTTTTTTAAGGGAGAAGACGTTTTGGAAGAGTTTTTATCTTTGGTTGATAAGGGATATTTGAAAATAGAAACTCAAAACGAAAGTGATGACAATTACTATTATTCATATTCCCACACCCCAAAGGCAAGAAATCTAGCAATAGACCTAGATGAAAGGCTATCAAGCCTCCTCGATGACTTTGGTCGTGGCAAAGACTTGGTCGATTTTGCCTATACAGACGTGATTGAAAAATTAAACTACCTTTTTGATGATTTGAGAATTTTTGGAAATGATAAGTACATATTGGATATAAAAGCTGATGGTGACCTAGATCCTGAATATACCAGGCGTTATGAATTAGTGAGGGACCTTAAAAAAGCCTTAAATGAGAAATACCCTTACCTATCTATAATTAATTTTGATGAATATAAGGAGCCTTCCTTTGATGACCTTGATGAAGATGATGAAAACTTTGAGGAAGATTTTGACGATATGGTTGAAAACTACCTAAAAGATGGCAGGCACCTTGTAGAAATTGAATACACTATGAATTCTAGAAGGGTTAAGACAAGTCTACTTGTAAATGCGGAAGACTTTTCAGATGTGATTGAAATAGGGGATTTAGATGACGATGACATGGAAGATGGTGAGGCCTTTACCCATTTTATCGGTCTTTTAGATGATTTTAATAGGGACCATAAAAAGATTAAGGAAAATCTTAGAAACCTATATTCTTTCATTGCTCCTGCCTACGATTTAAGCCTTGGAGAATTTGAATTTTGCCTATATTACTCCACAATTTATACCTGTCATGACGATGAAATCTACGATATAGACGGATATTTTATCGATGATAGCAAAGAAATTGTAGCTAGTCTTCTTAAAAAAAGATACTTATATAAGGATGAAGATGGGTTTACACTTACAGAAAAATCTGATGCTGTTTTTAAACATATGGGGACACTATTTGCATCCACAATGGAGAAAAATAAGGAAGATTATAAAGATCTTTTAACCTGTGTAAATAATTATTATGATGCAAGTGAAAGTCTTGATAAATTTACGGACGATTTTGCCTATAGGTTTTGCTTTGAGGGCTTCAATATTGAGGATAAGATAAGTGGTGAAATAGACGAATATAGCTTGTCTGTGCCATTTGATAAGGCGGTCCTTCCTATAGTTAGGAAACATTTTTCAAATCCAAAAATCCTTGCCGTAAAAGATGAGGGTTCTTATATTAGCATAATTTTCACAACTGATGACCAACCAGGCAAGGAAATCCTAGGTCGAATTTTCAAAACTGCTTTGGGAGACTTGTAAGATTATGAAAAAAATATTTAAGATTCTTTGTGCTTTTGCTTTGATAAATTTGACTTTAATTGGAAAATCTTTTGCAAGTGATGATGAAAAAATCCTTAAAGACGAACTTTATCAAGCTGTGAGAGATACTATTGATGGCAAGCTTTATTATCAGGTAAATATAAAAACCGTCCATGGACCAAGTGATATCAATATTTACATGGCAAATACCGACCAAGATAGCCTGCCAGCAGCTTCTACTATCAAGCCCTTCATCGGCCTAGCCATTTTAGATAAAACCCAAAAGGGCCAAATGATATATTCTGAAAAAATAAAAAAAGACCTTGACCTTAGCCTCCGCTTATCAGACAATGATGCGGCAAATAGGCTAATTGAGGAAATAGGTGGTTTTGAGGAAGTAAATTCCTATATAAAATCCTTTACAAAAAATGACAGGACAAGTTTAAATAGACTGATGCTAGGCAAAGGCGAGGAAAACACAGCCAATGCCAAGGATCTAACTTTGGCCCTTTATAAGATTTACAGAGATGATAGTGAAATTGGCCAAGATATGGCAGTTTCCTTGTCCAATTCATCCACAAAGAGGGTTAAATTATTAAAAAATATAAATCCAGACTACAAAACCCTGAACAAAACTGGGGAGCTTGCCCACATCGAAAACGACGTAGCCCTTATAGAAACAGGATCCCAGGCCTATATCATAAGTCTTATGACAGAAAATAACGACTTTATGGATACCTACAATCAAATCCTCCTTATAAATAAGCTTGGCGAAAAAGTTGCCAAGGCATACGAGAAATATGAAAATGCCAATAAAAATAAGGAGAAATTGTCCGAAGCAAAACTTTTGGCAAGTCTTGATAGCAAGGAGAAAAAACTTGCCTATGCCGTCTATAAAAACCAAATTTTTATAAATGCAGGCCAAACTCTCCTTGAGTCTGATTTGCCAGCCATAGACCAAATTAGACCTGTCCTTAGAGAGCAAATTGAAAATTCAAAGGCTGTTTTGGACAAATCTAAAAAGACTTTGGCAAATTTTTCTAAAGAGCCTATTCAAAGTGAGGAAGATATGATTGTAAATCTTGTAAGGCTTCTTTATACCAACAAGGATTTAAATTCTGACCTTAATAGAAAGCTTGCCCTAGCCTTTTATAATAACAAGTCAGCGGCCATGGCGGGAAATATAATCCTAAATGAAGCTCCAAAGAAAAGTCTTGGGATTAGAAGACCTCTTCTTAGAAATATCAAGGCTTCAGAAAAAATCCTAGACAAAACTCAGTCCTATTTTGAAAAGTTAAATGCAGAAAATTAATTTTCTCATATAATAATCATATGATACTAATAGCAGATGACCTTATAAGAGTTGATAAATACATATCTGACGAACTTGATGAAATACCAAGGGAGAAGATAAAGGACTTTATCAAAGCTTCTTTAATAAAAGTAAATAATGACAAAGTAAAACCCTCAACTAAGCTTAAAATGGGCGATGAGATCTTTATAGACGATTCGCTTTTTGAGGTCCCAGAGATTGTCCCAGAGGATATTCCACTTGATATTGTCTATGAAAATGAAGACTACGCTATAATTAACAAGCAAAAAAACCTAATTGTCCACCCAGCAGGGTCAATTGTGACAGGGACATTGGTAAATGCCCTGCTTTTTAAATACGGCTACGACGGCCTTTCCCACATTGGCGGGGAAGATAGGCCAGGGATTGTCCACAGACTTGATAAGGATACGACAGGCTTAATGGTGATTGCAAAAAATAATGAATCCTATAGATATCTAAAGGAACTTTTTGAAACTAGAAAGGTCAGGAAAGAATACCTGGCCATTGTCTTTGGAAATTTTGACCAAAAGTCTGGCAGAATTGAAAACTTCATGGATAGGGACCCTCATAATAGACGTAAGATGGCGGTTCGTCCTAGCGGGAGAAAGGCTATTTCTGAATACCAAGTCCTAAGCGAAGTAGACGGCTTTAGCTTAGTGAAGGTCCACATCATAACAGGTAGGACCCACCAAATAAGAGTTCACATGACAGACATAAACCATCCACTCTTGGGCGATCCTGTCTATGGGAATTTTAAGCACAAATTCAACCTAGACCATCCACTTCTCCACTGCACCCATTTGGCCTTTACCGACAAGAACGGCAGGGAAATGGTCTTTGATAAGGAAGTCCCAGAGGAATTTGAAAAATATAAAAATATCCTAGGTTTGTAAAATTTCAAAATATTAAGTAAAAAAATTTGATTTTCAATTAATTTAAGGAGTCCTAAAGGAATTTAGGGCTTTTTTCTATTAAATTTGCCTTAAATTAGGAAAATAGATTGAATTAACCATAGAAAGCTATTATAATGTATAGTGGATTAAAATCATTATCAGTTTATTTTACAAAATTAATATTTATTTTATATGGGAGTAATCCTTGCCTAGATTGCCTATTTTGATTGAAATTTTGTATAATAAGGGTAGGATAAGTGAAGAATTGGAAGGTGAAAAATTTGGCATTATTTAATATATTTAAATCATTTAGTCAAAAAGAAATCGAAGAAAATAAAAAAATTGTCGATAAAATCTTAGCACTAGATGAAGATATGCAAAAGTTAAGTGACGAAGACTTAAAACATAAAACAATTGAATTTAAAGAAAGATTAAAAAACGGAGAAACCCTTGATGACCTCTTAGTTGAGGCCTTTGCTGTAGTTAGAGAAGCAAGTAATAGGGTACTAGGAATCAAGCATTATCCAGTGCAACTTTTAGGTGGTATTGTACTACATAATGGACAGATAGCAGAAATGAAGACAGGTGAAGGTAAGACTCTTGTAGCAACACTTCCATCTTACTTAAATGCCTTATCTGGAAAGGGTGTTCACGTAGTAACAGTAAACGACTACCTTGCAAAGCGTGACCAAGAGTGGATGGGCAAGGTCCATACCTGGCTTGGTTTATCTGTAGGTTGTATTATTTACGGACTTACAAATAGCGAAAGAAGAGAAAATTACAACGCTGATATCACTTATGGTACAAACAACCAATTTGGTTTCGACTACCTAAGGGATAACATGGTTATCTATAAGGAAGACATGGTTCAACGTGGCCTAAACTACGCAATCGTAGACGAGGTTGACTCAATCTTAATAGATGAGGCGAGAACACCACTTATTATTTCAGGCCAGGGCGATGAATCAACAGATACTTATCAAAAGGCAAATGAGTTTATCCAAACTCTTGAAGGTAGAATCTTAGATCCTAATGAAGATGCAGATATTGACCCATTTGATAGGGAATTTAAGGTAGAAGACGTAGACTTCCTTGTAGATGAAAAGAGAAAATCATCAAACCTTACAGAAAAAGGTACAAAAAAGGCTGAAGAATTCTTTGGAATTGACAACCTTTCTGATACAGAAAACCTAGAATTATCTCACTATATCAACAACGCCCTAAAGGCTAATACAACAATGACAAGAGATATTGACTATGTTGTAAACCATGGCGAAGTTGAAATCGTAGACGAATTTACAGGTCGTATCATGCAAGGTAGGAGATTCTCAGATGGTCTTCACCAAGCTATAGAAGCTAAAGAAGGAGTAGAAGTTAAGGCAGAAAGTAAAACACTTGCTACCATTACCTTCCAAAACTACTTTAGAATGTATGATAAACTTTCAGGTATGACTGGTACTGCAAAGACAGAAGAAGATGAATTTGACGAAATCTACAAGCTAGACGTAGTTGAAATTCCAACTAATAGACCAGTTCAAAGGGAAGATGACAATGACCACGTTTATATCAACGAACGCGGCAAGTTCAACGCAATTATAAACGAAATTAACAAGGTCCACGCAACAGGCCAACCAATCCTTGTAGGTACTATTTCAATCGAGGCAAGTGAAAGACTTTCTGATGCCCTAAAACAAGCTGGCATCAAGCACACAGTCCTAAACGCTAAAAACCACGAAAGAGAAGCAGAAATAGTTGCCCAAGCAGGACGTCTTGGTTCAGTAACAATCGCAACCAACATGGCGGGCCGTGGTACAGATATTACCCTTGGTGGTAACGTAGATTTCATGGCTAAACAAAAGCTAAGAAGAGAAGGAATTTCAGACGAATTAATCGAAGAAGTTGACTCATTCTCAGCAACAGATAACCAAGAAATCCTTGATGTTAGAAAGAAATTTAGACACTATAAAGATCAATTTAGACCAGGAATCAAGGCTGAAGAAGCCGAAGTAATCAAGGCAGGTGGTCTATACATTATCGGTTCTGAAAGACACGAATCAAGACGTATCGATAACCAGCTAAGAGGACGTTCAGGCCGTCAAGGAGACCCTGGTAAGTCAAGATTCTTTATATCTCTAGAAGACGATTTAATCAGATTAAACGGTGGTGAAGCTGTAGCAAAATTTGTTCAAAAGGCAGATTTTGACGAAAACGAGCCAATCGTATCAAGAATGGTGACAAGGTCAATTGAAAAGGCTCAAACAAGAGTAGAAGCAAATAACTTTGCGACAAGAAAGAGAGTCCTTCAATACGACGACGTTATGAACAAGCAAAGAACAATCATCTACAACGAAAGACGTGAAGTTCTTATGGGTCATGACATGAAAGAAACCATCGTCGATATGATTAAACAAGTTATAAAAGATGCAGTTTATACTTTCACCAACCCAGAAGTTAAGCCAGAAAATTGGGAAATGACAGCCCTTCTAAACTACCTAAATGGTCTAGGAGTTCCTGTAACCCAACTTCATTTTGAAAATATAAATTCTTACACCCAAGATAACCTAATTGACTATATCACAGGTGCAACCCTTGCTAAATACGAAGACAAGGAAGCTACTTTCGGACCAGAAAACATGAGAGAAGTTGAAAGGGTAATACTTCTTAGGGTTATAGACCAAAAATGGATGGACCACATCGATGCAATGGATCAAATGCGTAAGGAAATCGGCGTAAGGGCTATGGGTCAGGAAGACCCAGTTAGGGCCTACACTAACGAAGGTTTTGATATGTACGAAGAAATGACCAGGGCAATCCAAGAAGACACTGTTAGATACATGATGAATGTAGAAATCAGACAAAATATCCAAAGAAAGCAAATACTTGTTCCAGAAGAAGCTAGCCACGAGGATATAACAGGTCCTTCTACAGATGAAGAAGACTACGAAGGTCTAAACAGAGCTGAACGCAGAAGATTAGACCGTGAAGCCAAGAAATCAACTGTAAAGAAATAATATGAGAGAAATATTTGAACTAAAAGAAGAAATCAAAAACCTCGAAGAAACCTTAAACCTAGTCGGAGATAGTCTTTGACCCGGCTAGGCTAAAAGAAGAAATAGATGGCCTACAAAAGAAATCAATGAGCCCAGATTTTTGGGATGATTCTGACAAGGCCCAAAATGTCATGGCGACCCTTTCTGATAAGAAAGAAGATTTAAAAGCCTACACTGACATTGAAGAGGCTATCAAAGATAACCAAGATTTGATAGACTTGGTAGAATTAAGCGATGATGAAGAGCTTTCTACCCTAGAAGAGGTTGATTCTAACCTTAAAAAAATCAAAAAAGACTTAGGAAGCCTAAAACTTAAGACCCAATTAAATGGTGAATACGACAAAAACAATGCCTACCTTTCCATAAATGCAGGTGCAGGTGGTCTTGAGGCGACAGACTGGGCGGACATGCTCTTTAGGATGTACACCAGGTATTGCGAAAAAAGGGGCTTTAAGGTTGAGGTCAAGGACTTAAACAACGAGGAAGCAGGCGGTATTAAGTCTGTCACCCTCCATGTCAAGGGCCCTTACGCCTACGGCTATCTAAAGGGAGAAAAGGGCGTTCACAGACTTGTGAGAATTTCACCATTTGATAGCCAATCCAGGCGCCACACTTCTTTTTCTTCAGTAGATATATTTCCTGAATTAGATGAAGATACAAGCATAGAAATTGATCCATCAGATTTAAGGATTGATACCTACAGGGCAAGTGGGGCAGGCGGCCAGCACGTAAATAAGACTGACTCTGCGGTAAGGATCACCCACATTCCAACAGGAGTGGTTGCCACAAGCCAGGCTGAAAGAAGCCAGATGCAAAATAGGGAAACAGCGATGAACCTCCTTATTTCAAAACTAATTCAGATTAAAGAAGAAGAGAAAAAAGAAAAAATAGAAGATATCCAAGGCAAGTATTCGCAAATTGCCTGGGGTAGCCAGATAAGATCTTATGTTTTCCAACCTTACACCATGGTCAAAGACCACAGGACAAACTACGAGATGGGAAATGTAGAAGCAGTGATGGATGGGGACATCCAAGGCTTTATAGATGCTTATCTAGCAAAAAATGAAAATTAATAGGGAAGCAATAGCTTCCCCTTTTTTACATCAAAAGGAGAAAATTATGGGAGATATAATTTTAACAGGTGATAGGCCAACAGGTAGACTTCACCTTGGCCACTATGTAGGAAGCTTAAGAAATAGGGTAAAGATGCAAAATGAAGGTAACTATGATAAGATGTATGTCATGATTGCAGATAGCCAAGCCCTTACAGATAATTTTGCCAATCCAGCAAAAATCCGTGAAAACCTTATCGAAGTTGCCCTCGACTACCTAAGCGTGGGCATTGACCCAGAAAAGGTGAGCATTTTTGTCCAATCACAAGTTGCAGAATTAACTGAACTTACCTTTTATTTTCTAAACCTAGTTACACTTTCAAGGCTAGAAAGAAACCCAACTGTTAAATCAGAAATTAAGCTAAGAAATTTTGAAACTAGCCTTCCAGCAGGATTTTTGATCTATCCAGTAAGCCAGGCTGCTGATATTTTGCTCTTTGATGCCAATGTTGTTCCAGTAGGTGAAGATCAGGAACCAATGCTAGAACAAGCAAGGGAACTTGCAAGAAGTTTTAATAATATCTACGGAGAAATTTTTGTAGAACCAAAGGCAGTTTTGCCAGAATCAAAAATGGCTCGCCGTATGCCAGGAATTGACGGGGCTGCCAAGATGAGCAAGTCACTTGGAAATGCGATTTATCTTGCAGATGACAAAAAAACAGTCAAGAAAAAAGTCATGGCCATGTATACAGATCCAGATCATATCAATATCGACGATCCTGGCAAGGTTGAGGGAAATATTGTCTTTACCTACCTAGATGTATTTTCTAATGACAGCCATTTTGAAAAATACTTACCAGAATACAAAAACCTTGACGAACTTAAGGCCCACTACCAAAGGGGAGGGCTTGGTGATGTTAAGTGCAAGAAGTTTTTAATCAAGGTCCTAGAAGAGGAATTAGAACCAATTAGGGCAAGGCGTGCTGAATACGAAAAAGACATAGAAAAAGTCTTTGAAATCCTAGAAAAAGGCACAGCTGACGCTAGGGCCCAAGGAGCTAAGAAAATCGAAAGAGTCAAGGCTGCCATGGGTATAGATTATTTTGAAGATACAGAACTTATAAAAGAAATCCAAGAAAAATATAGGGGCTAGCCATGAAGCTCCCTAAGACAAAATCCAAAACCATCTTTGTCCTATCAGCCACAGGTTCTGCGGTTGGTATGGCAAATGTTTGGGGCTTTCCTTATAAGTTTCACAAGGGCGGGCTATTTTTCCTGATTTTCTATTTGATTTTTATAACGCTTTTTTCCTATGTTGGCCTATCTAGCGAATTTGCCATAGGAAGGATGGGAAAGGGATCAGTTGTAAATTCTTACGAAAAAGCCATAAAAACATCCCGCCCAAATTCAAAACTAGCAAAAATTTACGGCTATTTTCCACTTTTAATTTCCTTAATTATAGCGGTTGGCTATACAATAATAGTTTCTTATGTGGCTAAGGCCTTGGTGGATACTATCAATGGAAGGCTTTTGCTAACCCCACCATCAGTTTGGTTTGAAGACTTTTCTTCAAGGTCCTTTGCCGTTATGGAAGTCCATCTATTGATAATAGTCATGGTAATTTTGATAAGTCTCGGTGGTTTTAAGTCGGTTCAAAAACTAAACTCGATTTTGATGCCATCAATGATTGTAATTTACCTTATAGTTTTAGTAAAGATGTTAACGCTTCCAAATATAGGGGAAGGCTACAGACTACTTTTTAGGTTTGAATGGAAAGATTGTAATATTGGCACAGCAATTTCAGCCATGGGAGACGCCCTCTTTGCCCTTTCTATTACGGGTTTTGGCATGATTTTTGTGGGAAGGATGCTTGCTGACAACCACGATATAGTCACAAACTCAAAACTTACAGGACTTTTTGATACCATAGTTGCTCTTTTGTCAGCCTTTATAATAGTGCCTGCAATTGCTGTTTTTTCTATGGGTCACGCTGAGGGACCTGCCCTAATTTTCCACATCCTGCCTAGTATTTTTAATTCTATGAGGATAGGAAGTGGATTTGCAATTTTATTTTACCTGGCAATTATTATGGCGGGATTGACTTCACTTCAAACAATATTCGAATCGATTTCCCATACCTTAAACCAGGAATTTAAAATGGATGACAAACAAGCCCTTCTTTTAGTAGGCACACTTGTCCTAATTTTGGGAATTGACCTCCACCCACTAGCTAGGTGGTCACATTTGATGGACATAACAATCTATTACCTAATCCCACTTGGGGCCATGCTTGGCGCTGTGGTTTGGTTTTTCGTAATGGATCCTAAAGTCCTTTTAAAGGAGATAAATCTTGGAGCAAAGAAGCAAAAAAATGAAAATTTCATAAAAATTGGTAGGTATGTCTATACACCGCTTGTAATAATAGTTTGTATAGGTGCAATACTCTTCCATTAAATATTACTCCTACAGAGATTCTTTGCTAGAAACTTTCCAAGTTTTTAGGTAAATAGCCAATCTTTGTAGGAGATTTTTTTTCTTGAATTATTTTTAAAATGGGTTATAATTAGACTATGCTTTAAAGTGATATACCGACAAAGAAAATAAATTTTTATATAAATAAAGGAGAAAAAAATGAATAAGTTTAGTTCGAAATTAGGATTTATCCTCACGGCAGTCGGATCGGCCGTCGGTATGGCAAACGTGTGGGGCTTTCCATATAAATTCCAAAAAGGAGGCCTAGTTTTTTTAATAGCCTACATATTTTTTGTTAGTGTCTTCTCTTACTGTGGACTCGCTAGTGAGTTTGCAGTTGGAAGATATGCTCAAACAGGCACACTCGGTGCTTACCACAAGGCTTTCAAAAGCCGTAAAGAAGACACAGTTGTAGGCAAGTTTATAGGCTACATTCCATTAATTGGGTCTTTATTAATAGCTATTGGCTATGCAGTTATAGTTGCCTACGTTCTAAAAGCCTTGGTTGATTCTTTATCTGGATTTTTATTAACTACTGACACTACATCTTACTTTGATAGTTTTTCCTTAAAGCCATTCTCAGTAGTGCCTTACCACTTTTTTATAATTGCAATTACATTGCTTTCATGTATAGGTGGAGCAACAACCATTGAAAAATCAAACAAAATTATGATGCCAACCTTCTTTGTACTTTTTGTAATTTTAGCAATTAGGATTTTAACACTTCCAAATGCTATAGAAGGCTACAAATACATGTTTAGGTTTGATAAAGAAATGCTATCTTGGGGAACAATCCTTCAGGCCATGGGCCAGGCATTTTTCTCCCTATCTGTAACAGGATCGGGCATGCTAGTAGTAGGTGCGTATCTTTCTGATGATGAAGATATAGTTTCATCATCAAAAATGACAGGCTTTCTTGATACTCTAGCAGCCATGCTAGCGTCTTTTGTAATGATTCCAGCAATTATTGTTTATAGTATGGACCAAGCAGGTGGACCTGGACTCTTATTCCAAGTTCTACCAACAATTCTTCAAGACATGGCAGCAGGAAGAATTTTTGCCATTATTTTATACGTAGCAGTTGTATTCGGCGGTATATCATCCCTACAAAATATGTTTGAGGTAGTAGCAGAATCCCTTATGCAAAGACATCCAAAATTAAAACGTAATTTGGTTTTAGTTTTAATCGGAATCGTGGTTTTTGCAATAGGCGTAAACATGGAAATGATTAGCCAGTGGGGACCATTTATGGACATTATCTCAATCTATGTAATCCCAATAGGGGCAATGATTGGGGCTGTGACCTGGTTCTGGATTTTGAAAAAAGACCAATTACTCGGTGCGATTAATCTTGGCTCAAAGAAAGTCTACGGCGATACCTGGTACAATATTGGAAAATTCCTATATGTACCTCTAGCAGTTATTTTATGTTTAATTGCAGTCATATTTAGAATATCATTTTAATGAAAAAAGCGGGTCTAAGACTCGCTTTTATTATGTTTTAGATGTTATAAAATTGTTTTTTATTTATGGTATAGTTACTATAGATAGTATATAAATTAGCATAAGTGAGTTTAAATATATTCAAATTCGTATTACGATTTTTTATTAGGATTTTTATGAATAGGAAATGGTATGAAAAAGATATTAATAATTGAAGATGATACAAATTTAAATAAAGGGCTTTCTATAGCCTTAAATAAAGAATATGAAGTTTTTTCTGTAAACACAATTAGTGAAGCTAAATCTTTTATTGATGATGCAGATTTGATTTTACTTGATATGAACTTACCAGATGGAGATGGACTTGAAATAATAAAATATACGAGACAATCTTCATCAATTCCTATAATAGTTTTATCAGCCATAGATCTAGAAGCATATATAATTTCAGCCATAAATTTAGGGGCAGACGACTATCTAACAAAACCTTTTTCTTTGGGTATATTAGAAGCAAAGATAAAAAGAGCTTTTGAAAAAATAGTGTCTAGTGATTTAAATCTTTATAAGAAAGATGGTCTAGACTTTAATTTCAATGAAAATATTTTCTATGTAGACAATAAAAATATAGATCTCACAAGGACAGAGACAAAAATTTTATACTACATGATAAAAAACAAGTCTCAAGTTATTACTAAGGAATTACTTTTTGATTTTGTTTGGGGAATAGATGATGAATTTATTGATCAAAATACATTGAGCGTCAATATTTCTAGGATACGAAATAAATTAAAACCCTATGACCCAATAGAAACAGTCTTTGGAGTTGGATATAAATGGAAATTTTAATAGGTCTTTTAGTAATTATAATTGGAATTCTTTTATATAAATATATTACCTTGAGAAATGAAATGCTTGAACTTTCAGACTATATTGATAAGGCTTTGGATGGAAATTTAGAAATTACAGAATTTGATGAAAAGGAATTATCTAAAATAAAATCAAAGCTCATTAAGTTTTTGTATGCCAGCCAAGTAAAAGAAGCGAAAATAAATACAGAAAAAAGTAAAACAAAAGATTTAATAGCAGATATATCCCACCAAACCAAGACGCCAATAACCAATCTTGCTTTATACATTAGTCTTTTAGAAGATGATCCGAAAGATGAGTATCTTGAAATTATAAAGTATGAACTTAATAAACTAGAATTTTTAATTCAAAACCTAGTAAAATCTTCTAGGCTTGAATCAGATATTATTTCCTTACAAAAACATCAAGCAAATTTAAAAGACATAGTAGAAGATGTTTTGAGAGAATTTAAAGTAATATTATATGAAAAAAACATAAGCATAAATTTAAAAGACGAAGACTTAATTTTCAATTTAGACGAAAGATGGCTTAAAGAAGCTATCCACAATCTAGTAGATAATGCTATAAAATACTCGCAAAATGGTTCTACAATTAATATTTCAGTTTATAAATCTTACCTAAACTATAATCTAGACATAGAAAATGAGTGCAAAGACATATCAGAAGAAGCTTTGCCAAAGATATTTGAAAGATTTTATAGAGGAAAAAATTCAGTTTCAAAGGACGGTTTGGGTTTGGGTCTATTTATAGCCAGAGAAATTATAGAAAAGCATGGTGGAAATATAAAGGCATCTTTGAACGAAAATAGAATAAAATTTTCAGTAGACTTCCCCTTGTGAGAAGTCTTTTTTCTTACAAAACTGTAAGAAGTCTTGTAAGTACTTTGTAAGATATGAATGTTATATTAAATGTAAAGAGGTGATAAATATGTTAAAAGTAGAAAATTTAAAAAGATATTATAAAACAAATGATGTAGAAGTAAGAGCCCTTGACGGAGTATCTTTCGATGTGGAAAAAGGAAAATTTATTTCTATAATTGGAGCAAGCGGTTCTGGTAAATCAACCCTGTTACATCTACTAGGAGGACTTGATTATCCTACAAGCGGAAAAGTTTTAATTGATGATACCGACATTTATGCATTGAAAGATGATGAGAGAACCATTTTTAGAAGAAGAAATATTGGTTTTGTATTTCAAGCCTATAATCTTTTGCCCATGCTAAATGTATATGAGAATATAATTATTCCCTTTGGTCTTGATGGGGATAAAGTAGATAAGAAATATGTTGATTCAGTAATAGACATTCTTGAGATAAGCGATCAAAAAAATAAAATGCCAAACGAATTATCAGGTGGACAGCAACAAAGGGTTGCCATAGCGAGAGCCTTGGTTACTAAACCATCATTGATTTTAGCTGACGAACCTACAGGAAATTTGGATTCAAAATCATCTTCTCAAGTTGTTTACTTACTAAAAAAGATTAATAAAGAGCTTGGAAATACTATTCTTATGATCACTCACGATGATGCTGTCGCTCAAGCTGCAGAAAAAACTTTAAGAATAGAAGATGGAAGGCTGGTGGAAAAAAATGAAAGTCAAAAATAAAGCTTATATAAGGCGTCTTGCAAAAAGTATTTTAAATGCAAATAAAAGTAGGAGAAATATTCTCTTATTAGCAATTGCTTTGACTTCTATACTATTTACAAGTCTGTTTTCCGTAGCCTTAGGTTTAGGAAAAAGCATGGAAACCCAAACAATGAAAACTATTGGAACAATCAGCCACGGATCTTTTAAAGAACTTTCTGACGAAGATATAGAAATATTAACCCAGGATAAGGATATAAAGGATTTTTCAGTAAGAGAAAAAGTTGGAATTCTTGATGATGAAAAAGTTATGGCAGAACTATCTTATATGGATAAGAAAGGATTTGAATGGTCTCTAATAGAAAAAGTTAAAGGGAAATTTCCTGAAAAAGAAAACGACGTATTTATAGATTTAGCAACTGCTAAAAAATTAGGTTATAAGGGTGAAATTGGAGAAGAGATAGAAATTCCATACAGTATTGAAAAACCTTACACAGGAGAGATTATTGAAAAGAAAAGTGATAAATTTATTATATCTGGAACCTTTCAAAATCCTATTGATTCCAATGTTGGTGTAGGACAAATCTATTTATCAAAAGCCTATGTGGATAAATTATTACTACCAGATACGAATAACGATATGGAAGTAATGCTAAAAAACTCTTTTATGATAAAAAATAAACTCTTAAAAATAGCAGAGAGAAATGGTTATAAAGTGGTAGATGACCCTGGAAATTTATCTGATAAAGAAATAAGAATTGGTGTTAATTTTGCTTATATTTTATCTAGAGGTGATAACGCAGACTTTTTGATATTTTTACCCGCATTACTTTTATTAATTTTAGTAATTATTGCAGGATTTTTAATTATCAATAATATATTTAAAATATCTGTAAATGAAGATATAAATTTAATTGGACTACTTAAAACAATTGGTATGACAAAAGTTCAAGTTAAAAAGCTTGTTCATTTAGAATCTTTTATACTTTCAATCCCATCTATAATAATAGGAAACGCCATAGGTATTTCTATTGGTAAAATAATTTTAAATAAAATATTTTCTACTAATGTAATGCTAGCGAATATAAATCTATCATTAGCCTTAATATTATTAATTATACTTTTCTCTACCATATTTACTTTATTAACTGTTTTTCTATCAGTTATGAGTCCAGCAAAATATGCAGCTAAAATTTCACCAATAGATGCTAGTAAATATAATGAAACTCAAGTAAAAAAGAAATACATAAGTAATTCTATTTCACTAGGAAAACTTGCAAAAAGACAGGTTTTTTCAAATAAATTTAGATTTGTTTCAATTGTTCTTTCTATGAGTTTATCAGCTGTTATTTTAAATAGCGTTTTAACTTATACAAGCAATATTGATCTAGAAAAGGGAATTTCTGATGTAATTGTAACAGACTATAATATAGCAAGCCCAAAATATTTTAGGTATATGTACTCAGGAAGTGAAGACGGTATTAATGAAAAGTATATTGGTGAAATAGAAAACCATAAAGGATTTAAAAGTGGAGGTGCCTTATATTCATACGGTTATGAGTACACATATCCGGTTATAAAAATAGAAGACAATAAAGTTGCTCCAATATTATTGGGAATAGATGATTATTTAATAAATAAACAAAAAATAATAGATGGAGAATTTGATAAAGAAAAATGGCAAACAGGAAATTATGTTATCATAGGAGAATATGGAGATAAAAAATCTGCATTTAAATCTGGCGATAAAATAAAGATCAAAGTAAAAAATAGCATTAAAGAAGTCCAAATTATGGGAAAAATTAATTATAATTTTTCCGATGGATTGAGATATTATCCTATTATCCAGGAAAATCAATTTGATGAGTCTAGCCCTGAGTTAGATTTAGAATATTTTTATTTAAATCCTAATTTGTACAAAGAACTCACAGGCGATAACAGTATAATGTCATATGGATTTGATGTAGAAGATAGTGAAAAGGAAAATTTTGATAAGTTATTAAAATCTTTTGAAAATGAACCAGGATTTTCTTACGATTCAAGAGATCTTCAGATAAAGTCTTTTAAAGATTTCAAAAATCTTATAGAATTTGTGGGTTATAGTTTATCTATAGTATTGTTTTTAATTTCTGTACTGAATTTTATAAATGTTATTGCTACTGAAATTTTGAGAAATATGGTTAACTTATCAATTCTTGAAGCAATTGGAATGACAAAGAAAAATATTAAAAAATATTTGGTGAAAAAGAATTTGATCTATTCTTTATGTGGCTTAATATTTTCTTTCATCATTATGCTTCTTGTAGATAAATACATCTTGTTGGATTTTATGGAACAAGCGAAGTGGACTTCCTATAAATTTGTAATCATGCCACTTATACTTGTAAACTTTGTAAATATTA
The DNA here is from genome assembly GCF_056590475.1 of Anaerococcus sp. C0059F3. Classification (NCBI taxonomy): domain Bacteria; kingdom Bacillati; phylum Bacillota; class Tissierellia; order Tissierellales; family Peptoniphilaceae; genus Anaerococcus; species Anaerococcus sp. C0059F3. The sequence continues at coordinate 222 of NZ_JBWPWE010000011.1, read as the reverse complement.
TCATTGGTATAATATTTACAGGTAGATTCTATGAAAAGCACAGTCAAAACAGTCTTGTAGATAGAATAAGAAGTTTAGAATAAAAATTTCATCTTTAAATATAAAGATTTTATTGAGTTTCGATTTATAAATCTATAGTATAATAACATTATTAAAAAACAAATGTGTATACCAAATATATATAACTGAGATTTTCAATAAAATAAAATCCCTTTTTAAGTT
>NZ_JBWPWE010000010.1:0-115072 GCF_056590475.1 Anaerococcus sp. C0059F3 | reverse complement strand
TTCTGTGCTATATTTTGCCATTAAAAAACTGACCTCCTTTAGTTAGTTTTTAGGTCTAACTTTTGGGGGTCAGTTCATAATGGGAGGTTTTTTCTTATTTATATAGCATAAATTATATATAATTTTCATTCATTATAGATAAAACTGGGTATCTTATTATTAGAATTATACATATGGAGGGATCTATGTTTAAGTACGAATTTATCGACGTAGTTCCTGAAGGGAGTCTTAAGGCTGGAAAAACCGATACCTTTGAAAAATGCAAGGAAATCATAAATGAAAAGGCCAAAGAAGGCTGGGAACTTGTCCAAATAGTACCGGTCACAAATGAAAAATGGTCAGCTTATTCCTTTATTAAATACACTATTATTTTTAAGGTGAATTTATAATTTTTTAAAGAGTTGGGAAAATACCCCAGCTCTTTTTTCATGCGTGAAATCACTTTAATTTTACTTATTTATTCTTATTCATTCTTTGCATCTTTAACTTGAAAATTCCCAAAAAAAAGCCAACCCTAAGGCTGGCTTGGTTTTACTCATCGTCTTTTGATAAGTCTATAAATCTCTTATTTTCATCTTCTTTTTCAGAATCATTTTCAATTTCGTTTTTATCTGATTTTTCAGTTTCACTTTCATTTTCAACTGGCTTTTCAGATTCTTCTGATTTTTCAGATTCTTCTTGTGGTTGGTTTTCTTCTTCAGAGTTTTCTAGATTTTTTACATCTACATCTGTATTTTCATCGATTTTTTCTTCGCTTACCTCTTTATTCTTCTTTCCTTCAAGAATTTCCATAAATTCTTCACCTGTTATGGTTTCTTCTTTTAGGAGATAGGCTGAGATTTCGTGAAGTTTATCGATGTTTTCCTTTAAGATTTCAATAGCTCTAAAGTGGGCGTCGGCTATGATTTTTGCAACCTTTTGATCAATCTTGTTGCCTGTGCCGTCTGAGACTATCATTGCTCTTTGACCGCCTAGGTATCTTCCTTGGATTTGCTCCAATTGCATGAAGTCAAATTCGTCGTCCATACCGTAGATTGTTACCATATTTCTTGCCATGGCTGTGGCTTTTTCTATATCATTTGACGCACCAGTGGTCTTGGTATTAAAGATTAGCTCTTCTGCCGCCCTACCACCTGCAAAGGTCACGATTTCATCGATTAACTCTTGCTTGGTCATGATATATTTCTCGTCCTTATCGACTGTCATTGTATATCCTAGGGCACCGCCAGTTCTTGGAACTATGGTTATCTTTGTAACTGGTGTTTTGTGGGTTTGGATGGCTGCTACTAGGGCGTGGCCAACTTCGTGGTAGGCTATGATTTTCTTTTGGTCATCAGAGATTACCGCATTTTTCTTTTGCATACCAGCTATTACTGTTTCGATTGATTCCTCAAGGTCTTCTTGGGTTAGCCTATTTCTGCCTTCCCTAACAGCCCTTAGGGCACCTTCATTTACAATATTTGCAAGGTCCGCTCCAGATGTTCCTGCAGTTCTCTTGGCTATTTCTTCATAGTCTATGTTTGTTTCTTTTTTAATTCTCTTAGCGTGGACTTTTAGGATATCCTCACGGCCCTTTAGGTCAGGAAGTTCGACTTGGACTTGCCTATCAAACCTGCCTGGTCTTGTTAGGGCTGGGTCTAGGATTTCCGGTCTATTTGTTGCAGCAAGTAATACTACTCCTTCTGCCGCATCGAAACCGTCCATTTCGTTTAGTAATTGGTTTAGGGTTTGTTCACGTTCGTCATTTCCAGAGTATCCTGACACGTCACGCTTCTTACCAATTGCGTCAATTTCATCTATAAAGACAATACATGGGGCCTTTTCCTTGGCTTGTTTAAATAAATCTCTTACCTTAGATGCTCCCATACCAACAAACATTTCCACAAATTCAGATCCTGAAATAGTGAAAAATGGTACCTTGGCTTCGCCAGCAACTGCTTTTGCAAGTAGGGTCTTACCAGTTCCTGGAGGGCCTACAAGTAGGATTCCCTTTGGAACTCTAGCTCCAATTTCCTTATACTTACCTGGATTGTGGAGGAAGTCAACAATTTCTGCCAAACTTTCCTTGGCTTCTTCTTGGCCTGCCACGTCTTTGAAGGTTTTACCTGTTTCATTTTCCATGTAGATTTTGGCATTGGATTTACCAAAATTCATGAAATCAGAACCGCCTCTGCCACCCATGGTCTTTGATAAAGACCTTGATGCGAAGTAGAAGATTCCGATTAGGAAAATAAATGGAAGGACACTTGTAAGGAAGAGTGACAAGTATGGATTCATCCTTGTTTCTATTTCCTTGCCGAAAATCAGCTTATCATTGCGTTTTTGAGCTTTCAAAAGCCTTTCTGTAAGGTCTGTGTCTTCCCAAAGACCTGTTTGGTAGGTCTTTTCTTCCCCTTCAACCTTTGCTTTGAAGGTGTATTTTAAATTGTCCTTATTAACTTCAGTTACTTGGTCGTTTTCAATCATCTCTACAAACTGGCTGTAGGATACTTCTTTGGCCCCGTCTTGTTGAGCAATAGGGCTAAAGACATATGAAAATATGAAATAAATTATTATGGCACCTATCCAATAATAGAGTAGGGGCCTATTTTTTCTTGGTTTTTGGTTCATATAGATCTCCTTGATATATATTTATCAAGTAGTATGTCAAGTTCTCTTAGCTCTTCGACTATTGTTTCTAGGTTCACATCCACAGCGTCATCTGGGAATTCTTCCCTTATCTTGTAGAAATATTCTCCAAGCTCCTTGCTTGCAGCGATTCCTGTCTCGGTTAGCCTGACATTGACCACTCTTTCATCTTCTTCACTTCTTATCCTATCTACAAAGCCTTTTTTCTCAAGCTTCTTGCAGATATTAGAAATATTGCCACCTGTGACCCCTATGGCCTTTCCAAGATTACCTATTGATACGTCCTCATTAGCAGAATAAAGGGCAATTATTATCTTTAGTTGGAGAGGGGTGAGGTCTAGACTGTTTGCTGTATCTTGGAGCAACAAGTCTATTTTATGTGATATTTCCCTAATCATTGAGAATATAGTATTGTTAAATTCAAAAAAGTTTATGTGTTTATCTGGCATAGCTACCTCCTATATACTAATTATTTTACATATCTTAAATTTTATGTCAATATAAAAAGCTATATTTTACACCTATTATATATTTATCAATTTTTACTAGCGAGATAAGACGCTGCCTTAAGGGCTGCAACCTGGCCCTCGCCGACAGCTTTCATGATTTGATAAGGCTTGCCAGTGATGTCTCCAGCCGCAAAAAGCCCCTTGATAGATGTGGATGTATCCTTATTTGTAAAGATATGATTATCTTCCATTTTTATACCCGGCACTAATCTTTCTGCCTTTGACGAATCTTTTTCTATAAAAAATCCATCAGCAAGGATTTCTTTTCCAGATTTAAAGATGAGTTTCTCTGCCCTGTCAGTCCCCTCAAAGCCAAGAGGAATCTCTCCTTCGATTAAATCTATGCCTTCATTTAAAGAAACTTCCTTACCTGTCATATTTACAAAAACAAGACTTCCCACAATCTCTGAAGTGAAATTTGCTTCTGCTACAGATTCATCATTATAACCGATAACCACGACTTTCTTTCCCCTATAAAGGGCTGAATCGCAAGTCGCACAGTAATTTACACCCTTGGCAAAAAACTTTTCTTCATTGGCCAAATCTTTTTTAAGCTCAATGCCACTTGCCATTATGACAGCCCTTGCTTCTACCATTTGACTTTCATTTTCAATTTCAATAGCAAAATAAGATCCCATGGCATAGATAGTTTTAACCTTCCTGGTATCTCTTTTGATTTCAAAATCTTTTAGGGAATCCTTAAAAGCCTGGTTTAGGTCAGCTCCAGTAACATCAGAAAAGCCCAGATAGTTCGAGATTTTCTTAGTTTTAACTAGCTTTTCAGAATCTTTCCCAAAAAGAATTACCGATTTATTCCTTATTTTTGAATTTAAAGCGGCGCTAAGTCCTGCTGGACCCGCGCCGATTATTGCAATGTCATAGGTCATTATATGAATTTTGCCATTTCCTCTTTGAGGTTTTCTTTTGGGTGGAAGCCGATTAGGTTGCCCTTTAAAACCCCATCTTTAAATATTAATAAAGAAGGAACTGCGTTTATATTGTATTGGGCTGCGATTTCGTTTGACTCATCCACATCCACTGTGTAGATGTCATAGTCAACTTCTCCTGCTAATTCTTCAAGGATTGGCGCTTGCATCTTGCATGGACCACACCAAGTTGCAGAAAAATCTACAAGGCAAAGTCCTGTGCCATTTTCTACCTTTTCTCTAAATTCAAATGTATCTAATTTTTGCATATAAGCTCCTTTATTTCTTAATTATTCTGTTCTACCAGACCAGCTACGTGGTTAACTGGTAGTGAATATATTATACCCTTTCCTTGGCTTCTCAAATCCATTTGGTCATAAATTTCCTTTTGAATTTTTTCTGCCATGTCTTTTTTAACAAGCATGATTACCAAATCTTTTTCTGGTTCTATGTTCATTGACAAGAACAACTTGCTTTTGACTGCTTCTCCTGAACCCCTGCCGTGGATTACTGTAGCTCCCCTAGCTCCGTTTTCTTGGGCTATGTGGATGGCTTTTTGGCCTTGGTGTCTGTCGACAATTACATATAAACAAACATATTCCATATTATTTTCTCCCTCTAATGATGTCGAAAATGCCACAGCTGAATTGACCGCTTGTAGCTTTTCAGATATTTCTCCTATTATTTTCTTTACAGACTCTTCTTCTATAAGGGCTGTAACTATTTCCTTTTTTGTCTTATCTATGGCAAGGGCTGATAAAATCTCGCTTGGCGCAGAGCCTTCGCCATAAAAACATCCAATGGCACTAGCCCCGTTGTCCTTTAAGATATTCATAAATTTAGATCCCTTACCCCTTGGTAAGATTATTCTTAATAATTGCATTATCTCGCTCCCTTATACAAATTGCCCATTATCATAATGGTTAAAACTGGCATCATGGCTACAAAGGAGATTACTCCAAAGCCGTCGGCAATATTACCTGCAACTCCTTGGCAAAATGCCAAAATGAAAGTCGCTGTCATAGGTCCTGATGCTACTCCTCCCGAGTCAAAGGCTATACCAACAAAGATTTGATCAACCCTCCTTGATAGGATGAGTGAGATTAAAAATCCTGGCACAATTAGCATCCAAAGGGCAAAACCTTCGATTCTTATCCTAAAAATTGCAAGCATAACTGCAAAGGCAACCCCGATTGATAGGGCTATTAGGATATTTTTTCTTGGAATGGAACCACCTGTGACGTCTTCTACCTGTTCGGATAAGACAGCCACCGCAGGTTCTGCAAGAACAACCAAAAGTCCTAATACGAAACCAATTAATGGCAAGAATTTGCTATGAGATAAGCCTTCTCCCATAACCCTAGCAAGGTCCATAAAACCACCTTCAACGCTAGTTAGGAAGAGTATTAGGCCAAGATAGGTATAAACAAGTCCCAAGCTGATTGACCTTAGTTCGTCTTTTTCTATCTTAAAATACAAATAGTTCATTATATAAAATACCAAAGCGATTGGCACTATTGCAAAAGTGGAATTGATAATGCCTGACATTAGTGGAGTGTGGGCCGCATGATCTGCTAGAATTTCTCCGCCGCCGCCTGAAAATAGACTCATCAAAAGGCCTGCAAGTATTGGGCCTGTTGAGGCAAGTCCAACAAGGCCAAAGGAATCATCCTCGCTTTTTTCTCCCTTTAAGTTGGCAACACCAAGGCCAAGGGCGATTATAAATGGAGTTGTCATGGCACCTGTGGTTGCACCTGAGGCATCAAAGGCTATGGCGTGGCCCATTTCTTCTGTAAAAATCATTAGGATAAAAACTATCCCATAGATTAAGCACATCATTGTTGATAGGCTAAATCCTTAAATATCCTATAAAGACCAAAAGAAATCATAATTCCCACTCCAAGGGAAATAATCATTACTATGACCTGGGCAGGGATTCCTATGGCGGTTGTGACTTCTCCTGCAAGTATTAAAAGGTCTGGCTCTGCGATTGATATAGTAAAACCAATGAAAACTCCAAAAACAATTACCTTTATAATACTATCAAATCTTGCAAGAAATTCTCCCATAATTGAGCCAATTTCTGATACTGATATTTCTACACCTGTTAGAAACACCCCGAGCCCAAGGATTACTCCAACGCATCCCAAAAAGAAATTAACTAAGAGTTTACTTTCTACCCCTACAAAAAATTCAAAATCACAACTAGGATGGCTATGGGCACTACTGATTTGGAGGTGTTTTTTATTTCATCTATAAATATAAGACTCACCTTCTTTCTTAGAATTTTATAAAAAAAGAGCAACCTAATAGATTGCCCTTAAGTTCTTATTTTTATTTATTAGCTACTGCTTCAGCTGCTTCTCTTGCTCTTTCGGCTGCTTGCATAGCTGTAATTATAGCTATTTCATACACATCTTGTGCTGAACAACCTCTTGAAAGGTCGTTAACAGGTGCGTTAAGTCCTTGGAGTATTGGTCCTAGGGCCTTGTAACCACCAAGTCTTTGAGCTATCTTATAGCCGATATTGCCTGCTTGTAGGTCTGGGAAGATAAATACGTTACACTTACCAGCCACGTCAGATTGTGGAGCTTTATTTTTAGCTGTTTCAGGATCAATGGCTGCGTCAAATTGGATTTCACCAACGATTTTAATTTCTGGATTTATTTCTTTAGCAATTGATGTTGCTCTTGCAACCTTTGTTGCGAGATCGTGGTGGGCGGAACCAAAGGTTGAGAATGATAGCATTGCCACATATGGGTCAAGACCAAAAGTCTTTGCTGTATGAGCTGTTTCTACTGCTACTTCTGCAAGTTCGTCCGCTTCTAGAGTGATGTTTACTGCTGTATCGGCAAATACTAGTTGTTCTCCATCTGGTCCTAGCATTACCATTACACCAGAAACTCTCTTCCTGCCTGGAATTGTTCTAATAATTTGTAGGGCTGGTCTAATTGTGTCTGCTGTTGTATGGATAGCACCTGATACAAGTCCGTCTGCGTATCCAAGTTTTACTAGCATAACGCCAAAGTAGTTTAGATCCCTTCTTAGGATAAATTCTGCTTCTTCTCTATCGATTTTGCCTTTTCTAATTTGTGTAAAGGCATCAACCATTTCATCAAATTTTTCATATGTTTCTGGATTTAAAATCTTGATATTTGATATACTTTTGCCTAGTTTGTCTGCTGTTTTTTGGATTTCTCCTTGGTCACCTAATACAAGTGGGCTTATTAGTCCTTCTTCTTGGTGCTTGATAGCAGCCTCTAGCACTCTTGAGTCACTACCTTCTGGTAAGACTATGGTAAGGTTTTTTCCTTTTATAGTATTAATAGCTTGTTCTAGAATTCCAATGTTTGCCATTAAATCCTCCTTGTTTTTTACTACTTTTATTATATTGTTTTCTATTTATAACGCTAGTTTTTTTGCAAATTTTTTGCAATTTTATCTTTTAGCTTTATTAAGAGCTTGGTTTTCTGGCTCAGATAATTCTTCTTTAGCAGAACCATTTGCAATTTCTTTTAGGTAAACATTGGCACCATCAGCACCATAAATGCTTGTTAAGATAATTCCATTGTGGAAATTATCTAGCATGCAAAGAGCAAAGGATAATTCACGAGATTGGCCTTCAAAGGCATCAAAATGAACAACTGCCATATTTGATACAGCACCCATAGTTGTATCTTTAGCGTCAGCCGCAGTCCTATTTATATTTCTAAGCTCCTTGTATGAGGATTCAATTTGGTCATTTAAATTATTTAATAATTCTTCAATATTCACATCTGGGTCGTTGCCTCTTAAGAGGTGGTCGTATCTTTGTTTTTGTCTACGAGTCCTATCTTGAAGTCCCTTTAGCATTGCAAATTGCAAGATTACAATTAAAGCCAAAAGACCCATTCCTACATATATTCCTGTCAAGCTTTCCTTCTTTCTATAATATTTCTATTATTTTGATATAATTTGTAAGCCTCTTTTAAGGCTTGATCTAGATCATACTTATATGACACACCATCGAGGTTTGCCTTTATGGTTGGTACTGTAGCCTTCATTGCATTATATAGCATCTCATTGGCTATTTCTCCATCGGCAAGTGTTGAGGCCTTTCCATGTTCTAAGTAAAAGGCAAGAATTTCAAGTGCCTTGGTGGCCAAAGTATTAAGTCTCACCTGAGGCCTTGCTGCGTCAATATAAAATTTATCGTCGATTGGTTCCTTCTTTTTGTATTGGTCAATCAAAAGATTTGCGTAGTAAATATCTTCATCAGCACATTTTACCAAAAGGTCCGAAATTTCTTCCATATCCTTGCGCTTTTTTCTGGCTTCTTCTTTAAGATTTCCCCAATCGTTTCTTTCCATCATTAGCCCAAGATTTAAGGCAAGATTTGCACTTAGGATTACAATCGCTCCTCCACCTGGTTTTGCGTTTACCTTCCTAGTTTCCTCTATTAATTCTCCTACCCTAAGGTCGTTAATCTTCATAGGAAATCCTGTCGTAAATTTTTTCTATATCTTCTATAGAATAGCAATCGATAACCACTTTATAGGCATCCTTGGATCTTTCGATGGCAACTTTTGTTGCTAGTTTATCCATGAATTTCTCCTCAAAATCGTCAAATAAAAGTGAGTCCAGGTTAGGAAGTTTTTCACTTTTTTCTTTTTTCTCTTCTTTTTTTGTTTCTATTTCTTTTTTGCCAGAAAGATCTACAAAGTTTCTGCGAGGAGTATCTTTTTCTTCTCTCGAAATTTTCTCTACATCACGGACAACAGCCTTCTTATTTATATAATCATCAAGGGCCTGGGCTCTTTTTTCCTCGTCACTTAAAGATAAAAGACTTCTTGCCTGTGATGGGGAGATAGTTCCCTGACTTAAGGCAGATTTTTCTTCCTCATTTAATTTCAATAGTCTTATTGTATTTGCAATATAAGAGCGAGACTTGCCCATTTTTTGGGCAATCTCATCTTGGGTTAGGCCAAAAGAGTCTATAAGCTTTTTGTAGGCAGCGGCTTCTTCAATGGCTGAAAGGTCTTCTCTTTGGACATTTTCTATCAAAGATAAAACTTCAATATCTTTTTCTTCATAGTCTTTCACAATAGCATCTATACTTTGAAGGCCATTTTTTAAACTCGCCCTATATCTTCTTTCACCAGCTAGAATTTCGTAATAATCTCCTTCCTTTGTGACTGTAATCGGATTTAAAAGCCCATATTCCTTAATAGAAAGCGCCAAGTCTTCTAGGGATTTTTCATCAAAATCTGTTCTTGGTTGGCCTTGTCTAGGCCTAACTTTATCAATTGGCAAACTTTGTATTTTTGTAAAATCTAAAGTTTCTTCTTTTTCTTCTGCCCTTTCTTCTTTTGAAATCTTCTGAGTCTCTTCTTGTTTTATTTCTTCTTTAACATCTGGTATTAGAGAACTAAGGCCCCTGCCAAGTGATCTTCTGTTGGTCATAAATCCTCCTAAATATTTTTAATTAGCTCGGTAGCTAGACTGATATAGGCCATTGCTCCTTGGCTTTTTGCATCATATTCTATGCCAGATTTGCCGTGAGAAGGTGCTTCTGCAAGCCTAACATTTCTAGGAATCATTGTCCTAAATACCTTATCTTTAAAGAATTTTTTTACTTCCTCGACAACTTCAAAGCTTAGTTTGGTCCTCTTATCAAACATAGATAGGAGAACTCCCTCCACATATAGGTCCTTGTTCAAACTTCCCTTTACAAGTTCAAAGGTATTCATAAGTTCGCTCACACCTTCTAGGGCATAGTATTCTGTCTGAATTGGGATAATTATAGAATTGCTTGCCACAAGAGAGTTGATTGAAAGTAATCCTAGGGATGGTGGACAATCTATAAGGATAAAATCATAGTCCTTTTTTATTTTACCTATTATTTCCTTAAGCTTTTGAGTCCTTCCAAGTGGGTCAAGGTCAACAAGTTCTACTTCTAGACCTGATAGGGCTGCTTCTGAAGGGATTAAGTCAACACCAGATTCTGTTTTTATAATATATTGGTCAAAACCTTCAAAAATATAACCCCCACTATTTGAATTCGAATTTTTTTCTCCATCTTTAGTTAGGTCAATATATCTTTTGCCAGAATTATCTAAACTCTCTTCTGATTTTTCTTCATGAATTTCTTCAGGCTTATTATCAGAAGTTTCTTCAAGATTAGCTTCTTCTTCAGCTTTTTTTCTTTCCTCCTCTTCAACTAGGATGTAGAAAAGATCGTAGATAGATGTGTCTGCCTTGTTTTTATCTATTCCTAGACCTGTTGTGGCATTGGCCTGGGGATCCATGTCAATTACCAATACCTTTTTATCAAGGTAGGCAAGTGCCACTGCTAAATTTACAACCGTGGTTGTCTTTCCAACCCCACCTTTTTGGTTAAATACTGATATAGTTTTCATATTCACCTCTCACTATTAATATGCTCATGTCGATCAACTTATTCTTTACAACTCGTCTGACCTTATTTCTATCTCCCTTTACACTTATCTTTCTTATATATTTCTTTCCTTTATATAGGACGCCTGCATAGGCTATTCCTAAATGTGCATAACCTGTAGTCGCAAGACATAAATCTGAACCTGTCGCCTCAAAAAGACCATCAAGCATTTCTCCTGCTACTTCTGGACTTACTACGTCATATTTTTCAATTGTTTCATATGAAACATTTAGTAATTTATGCTTGATTTCATTGGCATAGGTTATATAGGATTCTTTTATAACATCACTTGCACCAGCCACATCAATAATTGATGAAGCTACAAGTCCTCCTGTTATGGATTCAGCAGTGGAAATATATTCACCCTTTGTTCTTAATTCGTCTATTAGAACTTCTTCCCTGGACTTTTCTTCTGTTGTCAAAAGGAGCGGGCCAAAAACTTCTTTTACTTTATTAACTCCCTTATATAAGGAAGCTTTTAAATCTTCTTCACTTTCACCACTAGCTGTGACCCTTAATTCCACACCTGTAGTTTTAGCATAGGGACTGATGGTTGGATTTGAACCCGACAAATCAATCCTACTTGCCACATCCCATTCACCCAAAAGACCTATTTTGCAATTTATAGATCTTATCATAAGGTCGGTGTGGATTCTTGGCACAACTTCCTTGTCAAACATATTTTGCATTTCATTTGATGGACCAGGCATTAAAACAAATTTTGTCACATCTCCCATTATGCAACCTGGAGCTGTTCCTTGGTCATTTTTAAGTATAGTTGCAGATTTTGGGAAAATTGCCTGTTTTTTATTTACAGTCATGGCTCTTTTCTCATCGTTGAAATATTTTTGTAATTCCTCATAAGATTCCTGGTCCAAAACCATCTCATCTTCTAGACCCAAAACATTGACTACAGTTTCCTTGGTAATGTCATCTTCTGTTGGTCCAAGGCCTCCGCTAATAAAGACATAGTCATACTTGCCATCTGCTTCCTTTAGAGCTTGGTAGAGTCTTTCTGGATTATCTCCAACTGTTACCATCTTATATAAATTTATGCCTAGGTCCTGGAGCCTTTCGGCTATAAACTTTGAATTTGTGTCAAGAATTGAACCAAGTAGGATTTCTGTACCCACCGAATATATTATTGCTTTCATATAACTTCCTTAATGTTTCACGTGAAACTTTTCTATTTATATTTTACTCCTATTGAAAGTAAATTCTAATTATGAAAAATTAAAAACACCTAAGCTTTTTGCCTAAGTGTTATAAGTGAATATATACCTATTATTAAAAATGTTCCATAGATTGTAAGACCAATCGGGCTTAGACCCTGGTCTAGAATAGGAATCATAGCTATGATATTATTTGTTGCGTGTACTATTATAGAGCCCTTAATCGATTTTGTCTTGAAATATACATAAGCTAAAACAAGTCCCATGAAAAATGTATTTGGACTTTGAATTATATTAAAATGATAAAACCCAAAAATTAGGGCAGTTAAAAATATTGTGGTCTTTGTCGAAGATTCTTTTTTGATTTCTTCAAACAAGACTCCCCTAAAAAGTAATTCTTCAACGAGAGGCGCACCTATTGCAACTACCAATAATATAACAATGCCGTCTATCAGTCCTTTTGCACTAAAGGCTTTTTCCAAAAGTTTCATGGCACTATTTAATTGATCAGTCCCTGCAAAAACCTTCATTATTATGTTAACAAAAATTTGACCAAAGCCTACTGTTCCAAGACCTATTCCAAATAGTGGGATTGGATTTGTAATTTTTCCATTTAATATAAATGGTCTATCCAATTGATTTCTATAGGTCTTATCTCGCTTTTCTATATAAAAATATAAAATTGTTAGTTTTATTAATTGGGCCACCAATAGCCCATAGACAATATAGTCAGAAGCTTTTAGAATGTCCCCATCCATTATTCCTGCAATTATACTTGGTATGCTCGCTCCTGTAAAAACATCTATTATAACATTCGCAAATAGAAAGGATATTATTATGAATAAAACTTTAATTCCTTTTTTAAATCGCTCCATAAATCCTCCTTTGTTTCATATGAAACATTATAGGGGTTTCCTTTTTGGAAGGTTTTGACCCCTTGGATAAGTCTTCTTACAAGACCTGACTTTTTTGACAATCACATTTACTCTTTCATTGCCATCAAGGTCAAGCTCTTCCATTTTTATGACCTCTCCACCCAAAATCTCAAGGGCATTGGCCGCTGCTTTCACTTCCTCATCAGCCTTTGGTCCTTTGAGGGCGATAAAAAGTCCACCCACTTTCACAAATGGCAGGCATAGTTCAGAAAGAGTTGACATATTGGCAACAGCGCGGGAAACAACCACGTCGAAAGCTTCCCTATTTTCCTTAGCAAAATCTTCCGCCCTGGTGTGGATAGCCCTGGCATTTGATAGTCCTAAGATTTCTATTACTTCATTCATGAAATTAACCTTTTTATTAACTGAATCTATCAAGGTTAAATCAAAATCTTTTTCTATCCTAAGTGGGATACCTGGAAAACCAGCCCCAGCGCCCAAATCCAAAACCTTATCGCCTTCCTGAATATAATCCAAAACTGTAAGGGAATCCTTAAAGTGTTTTAATTCTATTTCAGAAGGATCTGTTATTGTTGTAAGATTGGTGTGTGAGTTTACTTCTAAAAGGTAATCTGTATAGGCCTTATATTTCTTATCCATAGAGTTCTCCAGTCTTAAGCCTAATCAAAAGCACATTTATATCCGCAGGGCTTACTCCAGATATCCTTGATGCTTGACCAAGTGAATCTGGTTTGATTTCATTAAGTTTTTCTGCAGATTCTTTCTTGAGGCCAGGTATTTTTGCATAGTCAATATCATGGCTTAGCTTTTTGCTCTCAAGCTTTTTAAATTTCTCTATATCCTTAAGCTGTTTATTGATGTAGCCTTCGTATTTAATCTCAGTTTGAACACTCATCCTTATATAAGCAGGAAGGTCAGCTCTTTCAGGGTCAAAACCCACTGAATTTTCATAAGTGATTTCAGGTCTTTTAATTAGCTCATAAAGGGTTAGGCCATTGTTTAGTGGAGTTGAGCCAAGCTCTTCGAGGGCCTTGTTTGTTTCCTCTTTTGGTGTAAGCATAATTGCCTTAAGCCTTTGAATTTCACCTTCAATTAGTCCACGCTTATCTAACATTTTTTGATAACGCTCATCAGACACAAGACCAATATCGTGGCCTTTCTTAGAAAGCCTTTGGTCGGCATTGTCTTGGCGCATGGTTAGCCTGTACTCACATCTGGATGTCATCATCCTATAAGGTTCGTTAGTTCCTTCTGTAACAAGGTCGTCAATTAGAACTCCTATATAGGCATCAGACCTGTCGAGGATAAACTCTTCTTGGCCTTTTATTTTAAGGGCTGCATTGATACCTGCAACCAAGCCTTGGCCAGCTGCTTCTTCATAACCTGATGACCCGTTGATCTGACCTGCAAAATATAAACCTGAATAAGCTTTTGATTCCAAAGTCCTTTTAAGTTCCCTGGTATCAATCATGTCATACTCAATCGCATAGGCAGGCCTCATTATCTTTACGTCCTCAAGTCCGATTATAGTTTTGTAAAATTCCATCTGGACTTCTTGAGGTAGGGAAGATGATACGCCTTGGACATACATTTCATTTGTAGTTAGGCCTTCTGGTTCTATAAATACTTGGTGGATGTCCCTGTCAGGAAATCTCACCATCTTATCTTCGATGGATGGGCAATATCTTGGGCCAATTCCCTTAATCTTGCCCCTATAAATTGGTGACCTGTCGAGGTTATCCATGATGATTTGTTTTGTTTCTTCTGTTGTGTATGTTAGGTAGCAGTCTTCTTGGTGCCTGTCAGAAAAATCCTTGCCTTCATTTAAAAATGAAAATGGAATTACTTCCTTATCGCCAGGTTGGACTGTTGTTTCCTTGTAATTTATAGAATCCCTGTGAACTCTGGCAGGAGTTCCTGTCTTGAATCTACGAATATTAAAACCCATTTCTACTAGGCTATCAGTTAGATATGTCGCTGCAGAAAGGCCGTGAGGACCACTAACTTTTTCATAATCGCCTATTAGGATTTTTCCGTTTAGGTAGGTCCCAGTACAAATTATAAGGGCCTTAGTTTCATAGATTGCCCCTTGAATTGTTTCACATGAAACAATTTTTCCGTCCTCGTAATTTATCTTGTCTACTTCTTGTTCAAATAAATCTAAGTTTGGTTCATCTTCCAAAACTTTTTTCATCTCTTCGTGGTATTTTCTTTTGTCAGCCTGCACCCTTAGGGAATGGACAGCTGGGCCCTTTGATGTGTTTAGCATCCTTGATTGGATAAAGGTCTTGTCGATATTAATCGCCATTTCCCCACCCAAGGCATCTATTTCTCTAACTATATGGCCCTTGCCTGTTCCTCCGATATTAGGATTGCAAGGCATGTCTGCTATTGATTCCATAGATGTAGTTAAGACTAGGGTCTTCATTCCAAGCCTTGCAGCTGCAAGACCTGCCTCACAACCAGCGTGGCCTGCACCAACAACAACTACATCATAGGATCCTGCTTGATATTTATTTTCCAACGCAAAACTCCTTAAATACTTTATCCATAATTTCTCCCGACACACTTTCACCTATAATTAGGCCCAAATCTTCGTAGGCAGAAGATAAATCAACCTCGCAGGCATCTATAGGGATCCCCGCCTCCATGTCAGATAAGGATTCCCTTATCTTATCCCTAGCTGATTTTAAAAGCCTTTCGTGTCTGGTATTTGTAATTAAAACTGATTCTCTATTTATTTCCTTAGTATCAAAAATATCTCTGATAGTATCTTCTAGTGTCCTAATCCCCATTTGGTCAACCATTGAAGTTTTAATAATAGGAAGGTCTAACTTAAATAAATTCTCGTTAAACTTCCCATCAAGGTCCGCCTTATTTAAGATTATAATGGCGTTTTTACCCTTAATAAGATCAAGGATTTTCTCATCTTCCTCGTCAAAATCTCTCGACATATCAAAAATCGCAAGGATTAGGTCGGATTGGTCCACAAGTTCGATTGACTTATCAACACCAATTTTCTCAACCAAGTCATCCGTATCCCTGATACCGGCTGTATCGTTAATCTTTAGGGTGAAATCTCCAAGGGAAATATATTCTGTAATCAAATCCCTGGTTGTCCCCGGTATATCAGTAACAATCGCCCTATTTTCATCCAAAAGGACGTTTAAAAGCGAGGATTTCCCCACATTGGGTTTGCCGATGATTGTAGTATTTATCCCGTCTTTTACAAGCTTGCCCTTGTTTGAAGTAGAAGCAAGTTGGTCAATTTTTGCCTGAGCTTTTTTGATGTAGGCTGTGATGTCAGAAACAGGTAAGTCTTCGCCATCTTCTGTGAAATTTATCGAATACTCAAGACGGGCAAGGCCTTCCTTGAGATCTGTCCTGATTTCTCTAATTTTTTTAGTCAGTGAACCTTGAAGTTGGCTTATACCTTGGCTTGCTGATAATTTATTTGTAGAATTAATTATATCAAGGACTGCCTCTGCCTGGGAAAGGTCAATTCTCCCATTTAGGAAGGCTCTTTTTGTAAATTCTCCTGGCTCTGCAAGGTCAGCCCCCTTGTCTAAAAGCAGGTTTAAAATCTCCCTTACAGCCACAAAAGACCCGTGACAGTTTATCTCGCACACGTCTTCTCTGGTATAAGTCGCAGGCGCCTTCATAAAGGCAACCATAACCTCATCTATAATCTCTCCGTCATTTCCAATAATGTGGCCGTAGCGAAGGTACCTATTGTCTTTGTCAGGATCAATAGGTCTTTTGTTAATCGGCCTAAATATTTCATTTATAATGGCTAGGGTCTTATCCCCTGTCATTCTCACTATCGAAATCCCACCAGTGCCCGCTGGAGTTGAGATAGCTGCTATTGTCTTTGCCATAAATCCTCCTTATGCTTTTAGTGATTGTCCACTACTTTCACTAGTGGTTTGTAACATAAAGATTATAGTGGAAATTGGCATTTTGTCAACATTAAAGCTTGACTTATAGCCATTTTGCTTGAATCGATAAAAATAAATGTATAATTTCCTTATTTTTCCCAAAAAAATCCGCAAAATTCGTTTATTTTCTTGGTTAAATATGATATATTAGAAGTAACGAAGATTTTTTGGAGGAATTATGAATTTATCATCACTGTCTTCCCTACAATGGAATCTCATCGCAGGAGGACTTGCAATATTCTTATTCGGTATCAGCCTAATGGGCGATGCCCTAACCAACTTTGCAGGACCCAAGATGCGAGGTTATGTTGAAAAATACACCTCAAACCCTATTAAAGGTGTCCTTGTAGGTATAATCATCACAGGACTTATCCAGTCCTCATCAGCAACCACAGTTATAGCTATATCCTTCGTAAGAGCTGGTATCATGAGCCTAGAACAGGCCATAGGAGTCACCCTCGGAGCCAATATCGGTACAACTGTCACATCAATCTTAATCGGTTTTAACCTAGGATATTTTTCCTACTTTATAGCCCTCATTGGTGTTTTGATCTTTATGTTCTCAGCCAAGAGGAAAAACAAATACATAGGTGAAATCTTTATCGGTTTCGGACTTTTATTTATAGGTCTTGAAATGATGGGCGGATCCCTTGAAGAACTCAAAAACATCCCAGGCTTTGAAGATGTAGTAGCAAATGTCGGCCAAAGACCAATCCTAGGCGTCCTTATAGGTACAATCCTCACAGCCATGCTCCAATCATCATCAGCCTTTATCGGTATCACCCAATCACTTTACGCATCAGGCGCCATAAGCCTAGAAGTGGCCCTAGCCCTAATGTTTGGTGCTAATATCGGAACATGTATCACAGCCATCCTTGCAAGTCTTGGAGGAAGCTTGTCAGCAAAAAGGACCTCCCTCTTCCACATACTATTTAACGTATCGGTCTCAGTAGTATTTTTAATATTGCTAAGTCCATACGAACAACTAGTAAAAACTATAGCAACTGCCACAAATGCAAGCGACCTAATGACCATAGCTATAGGACACTTCACTTTTAACTTCATAGGAATGATAATCTTCCTACCATTAATAAAGATCGTAGCAAGAATACTAAGAAAGATAATCCCAGGCAAGGACTCAATCCTAACCGACCTAGGAAACATCGAACTAGACGAAAGATTAATCTCAGCCTTCCCAGCAGCTGCCCTTTCGCAAACAAAGACAGCCATAATCCAGGAATCAGTAGTAGCCCTCGAAAACATCAAGGCAACCAAGTCCTACCTAAACACAAAGGACAAAAAACACTACGACACAAGCAAGGAAGCTGAATCTATGGTCAACGACATGGACACTAAAATCCAAGCCTACTTGCTAAACCTAGCCCAAAACCAACTCCCACCTGAAATCGAAAGAGATATGCAAACCTATCTGCAAGTACAAATGAACGTCGAAAGAATCTCCGACCTAGCAGAAAACCTAGCAGACTACTACCATGAAATCTACGAATCAGGCACAGGCTACGGTGAAGAAGCTGTAAAAGACCTAAACGACATCTGCGATTTGGTAATAAACAACATAGTATCAGCTATGGAAATCTATGAAGACATAGACCTAGCCAAATTCAATAAGCTAACAGAAGACGAGGCAGCCCTAGACCTAATGGAATTAAATCTAAGAAAGAGCCATTACGGTAGACTTAAAAAAGGCCTAGACATGACAACCATGGCCTCCTACGTCTACAACGACATCCTCTCCACAATGGAAAGAATCGGTGACCACGCCTACAACATAGCCAGAGTAACAGTGGAACCAATCAAAACTCACACCGGCTACCACATCGAAGGTGAAGACGGTAAAGCAATATTCTAAAAAAAGCCCCAACCAGGGCTTTTTTTCTTTGGGAAAAATCCTCACTTTTTGACATTAAACTCATTTTCACTTATAATTAAAATCTAGAATAGAAATGAAAATAAGGAGGACGTTTTGGGGAAATTTGATATTTTTAACTTCTACCTGCTATTGAGGATTACAATGGCTTTGGCAGCAGGTTTTATAATCGGATCTGAGAGAGAAAATAAAAATAAATCAGCAGGGACCAGGACTCACACCTTGGTCTGCCTGGGAGCCTGCCTTGCTATGATTGTGTCAAAATACGGTTTTTATGATGTCAAACACTTCGATGCAGCAAGAGTTGCAGCCCAAATTGTATCGGGAGTAGGTTTCTTGGGCGCAGGAGTGATTTTCGTAAAAAACTACGGAGTAACAGGCCTTACCACCGCAGCAGGAATCTGGACCACATCTATAATCGGCATGGCCTTTGGATCTGGCATGTACTTTATGGGCATCATAGCCACAAGCTTTATAGTATTTTTCCAATCCTATATGTTTCCAGGAGAAATCTTCCAAAGGCACACCCAATACACAGCTCTAATAGAATCCAAAGACTCAAACATAATCGGAAAAATCGATACCTACGTAGATGAAAACCACCTCCACAAAAAAGGCTACAACCTAAGATTTAAGGACGAAAAATTCATCCTAAACTTCAACATCTACCCAAAAGACCAAGAAGAACTAACCCACTTCATAACATTCCTAGAAAACGACCTCCACGTGGAGAAGTTTGATATATTTTAAAATAAATATTATAGATTATCCATGAGGATAAAACTTAAAAAGGCAGTAAATTTAATCTACTGCCTTTTGTTATTTTCTTAGTATAAATAAGTATTCATGAGCTATTAATAAAAAATTGTAGTCTACACTTCTTTGTTTCCAAAAGCCTGTTGCCCTTGTATTGTGTTGTTCTTTAATTATAAGTTCTTTTAATTTAAAACCCTCATCTTCAAAAACTTTCAAAACATCAAAACCCAAATGGACCATATGTTTATTTTTCCTGGTATCGCCCATTAAAATAGCGCAAAACTTATCTTTTTTTAAAACCCTATAAGATTCAGCCGCCACTTTTTTCATTTCTTTTAGAAATTCATCTATCTTTAAAAGTGACAAATCGTCTTCAAGATTATCTGAATATTTTATAATATCTGCATAAGGCGGATGGGTACAAACCAAATCAATACCTTCATCTTTTAGAAAATCTAAATTTCTAGCATCACCCTTTACAAGTTTAACATTTCCCATAGGTCTGTCAGTTAAATTGAAATCTATTTTTTCTTTACATCTATTTAAGGCAACATCATTAACATCAATTCCAATAATATTTCTATTCAAAAGCTTAGCTTCAACTAAAGTTGTTCCGCCACCAGCAAACTGATCGAGAACTAAATCTTCTTCTTCTGAATACCTTAAAAGAATATTTCTAGGTATATAGGGCGACCAATTCCCCCTCCATTTTGCATCGTGAGTTGCCCAGTTTCCTCTTTTTGGAAAAGACCAATGTGTTGTCATTTCTAATTCAAAATCATCTGGTTCCCATTTTTTTACGATAGACATTTCACACCTCTTAAAAGTTAAACTTCTTCTATATTTAAAAGACTAATGATCCAATTTAACCACCCCTGAACTGAACTTGATCGTCTGACTACTACACCTTCTTTGCAAACATTATATTTTCTCATTTTTGCTTGTATATTATCTTTTGATGGTAGTTTTCCAGTAGAGTATAATTCAAAAAATAATTCGCTAAATATTTTATGTTTTAACATTAATTGAACTAAGGCAAGCTGTCTATCCTTATAAGTTTTCTTAGCGATGTCTTTTCCTAATTTTGTAAGTCTAACTTTTATTAAAGTATTACCGTCTTCGTCACTATCTTCATAATCTGTATATTTTTCAAAAATTCCTAAATATTTGCCTGCATTATAGTAATAATCTGATTGTCTAATGTCAAATTCCATAACTTCAGCGATTTGTACCGTTGTTAAATCTTCTTTATATAAAGCTTCTAATAACGATATGACTCTTTCAAATGAATCAGCTTGAATAAATGGTGCATCATCTTTTGATTGATGATTAGTATTATCGTCAGTTTCTACTCTAGTAGACTGATATACTTTAAATAAATCCTCCATTGTTATTTCTGTATCTTCCAAACTGTAGTAATTTTCTTTAATTAGTTTGATCGAAGAATAATTGTTTGTATCTGTGAAAGTATATTCTTGCAATCTAAAAATCTGATTAGAGTATACAGAAAATACAAGTCTTATAGGTTTATTTACTCTATTACGCCACAATCTATAAGGATAATATAGTTGTCTTATGTGAAAATCATTATTGACAACATTTTTTGCCTCCATTATAACTACAGAGTTTTTATTTTCCATGCCTCCATCTATTTCACATTGCGCTTTGTCAACCTCTACTTCAAAAGGATCTCTATTTACTCGATCTACCTTAAATTTAAATTCTCCTGTCCCCATTCTTCCATTAAATGTTGAAACATTACCTTCTTCGTTTAAAAAATTATCAAGTATATCTGAAAGTAAAAGGACATTTATTGCATTTGACTCAGAGGTTATATTCCTTATATCAACACTTTCCAATTTTGGAAGTTTAACCTTACACATCTTTGTATTAGTAGTGAAACTATTTTCCAAAGCTTGATATAATTTAAAATCACTTAATATATATGAACCTCTTGAAATCGGAAGAATATTAATTTTATTTTTCTTGAAAATCGAAGGAAGAGATTCATAACTATCCCACTTAGCCATTAATCTGGGCTCTCTAAATTCTTTAATTTGACTTGCCTTAATCTCAAAACAACCATTTTTTTTAACATTATTTAGTATGTCGTATTTGTTGAAAAGTTCCTTCCAAGCTTCGTTAGATTTATCTGTTTTTACCATAATTCTTTATTAATACCTCATATATCTGTCCACGTTCATTTTTGTTAGAATTTATAGTTCTGGATGCTTTTACTCTTTTTATATTAAATCCTTTGTATAAATCATCAAAAAAATCATCATTTAGGTCATAATTTTTGGGATCTGAGTTACTAAGTAATAAATGAGCTGATTTTTCATCCATTTTTTTAAAAAATTCTGCTAATTCAATTTGATCTTCATCAGTAAAACTATCTTTAGAGTATGATGTAAAATTAGAAGTCGGTTTAATAGGTCTATAAGGCGGATCAAAATAAACAAAAGTATTTTCATCTATGAAATCAGCAGATTTTTTATAATCACCATGAATAATTTCTACATTTTGAAGTTTTTTATTTACATTCAGGATATTTTCTTTATCTAGAATTTTAGGATTTTTATAGGATCCGATTGGTACATTAAATAGTCCTCTCATATTTTCTCTATATAGGCCATTAAATCCTGTTTTATTTAGGAATATAAATAAAGCCGCTCTTTTTAAACTATCAGAATTTTTTAAAACTTTTAATCTATTAAATTCTTCTCTGTTTTTGTAATAAATAGCTTTTCTTTCTTCATGAGTTAGGTCCTTATATTCATTTTGAAATTCTTCTAATAACTCAATTAAATTTTCTACATCATCTCTAATTACCTTATAAGAATTTATAGCTTCTTTATTTATGTCACTTATGTAAACTTCTTTTAGGTCAAAGCTGTTAAGGACATCAAATAGAACAGCCCCAGCTCCAACAAAGGGTTCACAATATCTATTAATTTTCTCATCAAAAGGATAATACTTTCTTATTTCGTGCAATAATTGACTTTTACCACCTGCCCATTTTATAAATGGCTTAGCTTCAATAATTTTTTCTTTGTCACTCATAGTTGTCCTTCCTGTTACTGGTAACTATAAGTTACTTTACTCTATTGCTTAATAAAGATCCTCTTATAATTTTTTCGTAAAAAAAGAGTACCCTTTCGGATACTCATTTGTTGTTTTTATTCCCCAACGTAGTCTACTACTACGTATCTTTGTGGTTCACGGCCTTCGGAGTGGCTGGTGACGTTTCTGTGTTTACTGATTTCTTCGTGGGCTAGGCGTCTTTCGTAGGAGTTCATGTATCTTAGGTTCCATGATTTTCCGCTTTGGGCTACTTTTTGGGCTGTGTCCCTTGCTAGTCTTACGATTTTTTCGTCTCTACGTCTTTTGTAGTTGTTGATGTCTACATTTACTCTTAGGTTGTTGGATCTTGAGTCGATGGCTTTTCTTATGATAAATTCGATTGCATCTAGGCTTGCTCCGTTTTTGCCTATGGCGATGCCTGTGTCGCTTTCATCGACTTTTGCGTCTAGCTTTATGATTGATCCATCGAGGTTTCCTATGACACTTACATTTTCAAAGTGCATGGCTGTTAGGATTTCTTCTAAGAGTTCTTTGGCCTTGTAGTAGTTGTCTATGTTTGAACGTTTTTTGGAGAGGGCGTAGTCTCTTTTTTCTACTTCCTCTTCATTTTCTTGATCAAGGTCATTTTCGAATAGGTCTTCAGTTTTTTCTCCTACGAAGTCTTCTACTTCTTCAAATTTTTCCTTGATGGCTTCTCCAATGTCTTTAGCTTTTTCTTCAGCTTTTTCTTCGATTGGCTCTTCTGTTGGGATGCCTTCTTCTCTTTTAATTTCTTCAGATCTTTTCTTGATGTCGTAGTCTTTTTCTACTGCTTTTAGGGAGTCTACTTCGATTTCGTTTTTGAGGTCTTCTAGGACCTTGTCCATGTCTTCGTCGTAGGATATTCTAACTACTGCATCTTTGCCGCCGATTAGGCCTAAAAATCCACCGCTTCCTTCTTCTAGGACTTCGATTGTGACTTCGCTTCTATTTTTGCCTATTTCGTCTAGGGCAATTTTTACTGCTTCTTCTACTGTTTTGGCTGATTTTGTTAGAGATTTTTTCATTATTCTTCTACCTTTTTACCTTTCATTACTAAGTGCATCACTACCATTATTATTAGTCTGAATACTGATGATAGGGTGTAGTAGAGTGGAAGTCCCGCTGGTAATTGTCTAAAGGTGAAGAAAAATACTAGGGGTAATATTAGCATCATTGTATTCATGCCACCCATGGCTTGTTGTTGCTGTGGGTTTGTTTTCATTGAGAAAAGTGTGGTTAATAGTTGGGATAGGGATGTTAGTAGGGGTAGGCCGTACCAAAGTGGATCTGCTTCTAGGAGGGTTGGGACCCAGTAGAAGTCTGTTCTTAAGTGTTCTAGTCCTTCTGGAAATACGTATTTGCCTGTATTTTGCATCATTCTAAAGAGGCCGAAGAGGACTAATAACTGGATTATCATTGGTAGACATCCACCAAGTCCTGGTGCTACACCTTCTTCTTTGTATAGTTCTTGCATTTTCTTTTGTAGAACTTGTTGGTCGTAGCCGTATTTCTTTTGGATTTCGTCCATTTTAGGTTTAAAGGCTCTGGTTTTTTCTGCTTGTTTTTGGGTCGATACTGTTACTGGTATGGATATTAAACTTACAAGCAGGGTCATTATTATAATTGCTATAGCATAATAGCTTATAGATTGTGGTTCGGCTGAGCCTGCTGCGAGGTTATCGTAGATTATCCTCATTAGCTTGCCGAGTATTGTCGCTATAAAATTAAACATATATTCTCCGTTTTATTCTGTAGTATTAACTGTGGTATTATCTCATTTTACCGGGTCGTAGCCGCCCTTTGAAAATGGATTGCATCTTAAAATTCTCCACAAAGACATAAAAAAAGCTTTGACTGGCCCATATTTCCTAAATGCCTCTAGGGCATAGTTGGAACACGTTGGGTAGTATTTGCATTTTCCATAGCCTATTTGTGGAGAAATGAATTTTTGATAAAATCTTATCATTTTTATAAAAACTTTATTTAGCATAGTATATCTTCTTTTTTCTAAATGCTTGATTTAGGGCGTGACCTAGAGATGATTTTAATCTTTGATAGTCAAATTCTGTGGTATGTTTTTTGGGGATTATCACTATATCTACTCCATTTAAGTTTTTATAGTTTATCCTTATTATCTCTCTAAGTTGTCTTTTTAAATGATTTCTGGTGTGGGCCTTGCCGATTTTTTTGCTTATAGAAAATCCAAAACGTGGATTGTTTAGGTCGTTTTCTCTGACAAGAACAGTGAAATCTCTATTATAGCATGCAAAGTTTTTTTTGTAGACTTTTTGAAAGTCTTTGTCTTTCTTTAGGCTTAATCTTTTTTCCATTAATTACTTCTTATGGAATTAAGCTGAAAGTCTTTTTCTGTTTTTCTTTCTTCTTGCTTTAAGCACTCTTCTGCCACCTGGAGAAGACATTCTTTTTCTAAAACCATGATCTTTTTTTCTTCTTCTTCTATTTGGTTGATAGGTTCTTTTCATTTTTTACACCTCCTAATAAATTTTGACTCTTACTATTATATTGAAAATAAGCTTATCTGTCAAGATTATTTTCTTATTTTTCTAGGGATTAAAAGAGAGAATACATTTATTATTTCTTATGCAAAAAAATCCAGGATTTTTTGGTATGAATATTCTTTTTTGTAGAAAATTTTGGAATAATTATTTATTGTTGATATCTTTGGGGATTTTTTCTTTTCCACAACTTATGAAGAAAAAAATTCATATGAATATTTTTTTAAATTTATGTTTAGACTAAGAAGAGAATTTGTAAAATCTGCCAAAATATATTTTCCCCTATACAAAAATTTAATAAATACACAGACTTATCCACATATCAACATGCATTTTATGACCTCTAATCACTTAGGTTTTGACTTATCCATAATTTTATCCATAAATTGTGGATAAGTTGAAATAATGGCTAATTTATGGTAAGATTAGATGTGTAAAAGTAGGGGTAAAACTCTGGATTTACTAGGAATTTGTACTTTTAATGTGGATAAAATAGAAAAAAACACTTAACTTTTTTATTTATCCTCCAGCAAATCCTAAAAAATCAAGATAAATTTTATCAACAAGGGACTTATCCACAACTTATCCCGAATTTTGGGATAAGATCAAAATTTTTTAAGATATGCTTAAAATTACAAGGCAAATCTATGTGTGGATAAGACTTAAGAAAGGAATGCTTAGATGGAAAATCTAGAATTCATTACGAGTGAATTAAAAAATGAAATGAAAATGCATGTAAGCGATGACCAGCAATTTGATACATGGATTAATATTTTAAAACCCTTAAACCTATACAATGGTGTCCTTTATCTTGAGATTCCAAAAAAAGATACGCTTTTTATCTTTGAAGGTATCTGGAAGGCCAAACTCCAAGATGCACTTGATAAGATAGGACCAAAAATTGGAGGAAATCTTAAGGTAGAAGTAGTTGCCAAGGATGGAGAAGACTATCAAAAAATCCTAACCCTGGGCAAGGACTACGACAAAGACGGGCAGATGAGGATTGATGAGGTCAAATCATTCCCAAGACCACAACTAGAAGAGGCTAATGTTTTTGAAAATTTTGTCCAAGGCAAATCAAACCAATACGCCCTTGGCATTAGCCAGGCTGTGGCAGATACCATTTCTAAGGGCGATGTATCAAAGGTTTATAATCCGCTATTTATCTATGGCTCAAGCGGACTTGGCAAGACACATTTAATCCAAGCCATTGCCCATCAAATCCTTGAAACCAGGGATGATGCCTATGTTATGTACCTATCTAGCGAAAAATTTACAAACGAAATGATTGCAGCCCTAAGAACTAACAAAAACCAAGAATTTAGGGAAAAATACCGCTCAGCTGATATACTTCTTATAGATGATATTCAGTTTATAGCCAATAAGGAAGCAACCCAAGAGGAATTTTTCCATACCTTTAACGACCTTTACAATGCAGGCAAGCAAATAGTAATCACTTCAGATAAGCCACCAAGGGAGATAAAACACCTGGAAGACAGGCTGGTATCAAGGTTTAACTACGGTATTATAGCAGATATATCAAGGCCAGACTACGAAACCCGTGTGGCCATCCTTCAAAAAAAGCTAGAGGATCTTGGCGCTATAATTGATAATAATATCTTATCCTACATAGCCCTAGAAATTGACACCAATATCAGGGACCTAGAAGGTGCGCTTTCTACTGCCATTGCCTATGCCAAAAGTGACGGCAGGGTTGAAGTATCAATGGAAGATGCCATTAAAGGTGTAGGCACAAGGGTCAAAAACAAAAGGAAAAAGCTAACCATAGCCGACATACAACAGGCAGTTGCAAATAAATATAATGTAAAACTAGCAGACCTTAAAGGAAAGTCTAGGAAGAAAGAAATTGTAAACCCAAGGCAGATTGCCATGTATATCTCAAGGGAACTCTTAGATGATTCCCTAGTCACAATAGCAAATGCCTTTGACAGGGACCATACAACAGTCATCCACGGCATCGATAAGATAACAGATTTGATGGATGAAGATGAGGAGCTAAAAAACGAACTTGAAGCCCTAATAAAGGAAATTAGGGACTGATTTGGGCATAAGCCTGTGGATAAGTCTGTTAATAACTTTTTTTGACGGACCAATCCAGATTGCCTTGTGCAAAGTGTGGAAAACTAGCGATTTATCCCTAAACTTATCCATAGCTTATTAACATGGATAAAGCTTGAAATATAGAAGACTTTTAAAGATATCCACATTTATACAGGGCCTACTACTAATACTACTAAGTTTAAATAATAGTTAAGGAGCAGCTATGAAATTTGAAATTAAACAAAAAGAACTAATGAAAGCCCTCTCGATCGTAAATAGGGCAGTATCCAAATCTACCAATATCCAAATCCATGAATTAATATACTTTTCTACAGAAGATAATAGACTTTCAATGACTTCATTTGATGGAGAAATCTCTATCAAGACCCTAGCCGATGCAAAAATCCTAGAAGAAGGGGTTATGGCAGTTAAGGCCGATTTAATAACTAATATTATAAGAAAGCTTCCAGATGAGTTAGTAAAAATAGAATTGGATTCTGGTAAGATTAAGATTTCTTGCAAGAGATCTAATTTCAACCTTGTTGCCTTTGAATATTTTGATAAGGAAGAAATCAAGGTTCCAGACACAGTAGCTTTATTAATAGATAATGACAAGCTAAAAAGATCAATAAGCCAGACAGAATTTGCCACAACCCTAGATGAGACCAAGCTTGCCCTAACAGGTATCCTTTTTGAACTAAGAGAAGGGGCTTTGAATATGGTAGCCCTTGATGGTTACAGGGTTGCCCTAAAGAAAATCAAGCTAGATTATCCTGGGGATTTTGAAAATACTGAATACATCATACCCAAAAGATCGCTTTTGGAATGGTCAAGGATAGTTTCTGATGAGTCCAAGACTTCTTTATATAGGAATGAAAACGACCTAATGTTTGTATCTGAAGACACTACTATGCTATGCAAGGTAATAGATAAAAACTTTATCGACTACAGAAATATCATCAACGATATCTCAGAAACATCAGTTATAGTAGAAAAATCTGCCCTAAATGCTGCCCTTGATAGGGCCCAAGTCTTATCTGATCCTGGTAGGGCAAACCTAATCCGCGTTAATATTGAAGATAGGGCCATGACTTTAAGGTCAAATTCTGAAATCGGAGATGTTAAGGAAGTTATAGAAATCGATCAAGAAGGCGAAGGCCTAGATATAGCTTTCAATGCAAAATACATGCAAGATGGGGTAAGGGCTTGTGATAGTGAGAAAATCAAATTGAATTTTAAATCAAGCCTAAATCCATGTTTGATTTACCCAACAGATTCCAAACACGAGGGCGAGGATTATACTTATTTGGTTCTCCCAGTAAGGCTTGCTAGGTAAGAAGATGGAAATATTAGAATTTGAAACAAGTGAAATAAGGCTTAAGGACCTCCTAAAGGCAACTAATTTGCTACCTTCGGGAGGCTTTGCCAAGCATATAATAAGGGAAGAAGGCGTCCTTATAAACGACGAGCCTTGTTATATAGCAGGTAAGAAAATCCACCCAGGAGACCAGGTCGTCTTTGACGGTGTGAAGATAATAATCAAATAATGTGGATTCAGGATATAAAATTATACAATTTTAGGAATTATTTTTACGAGTCGGTTGTTTTTAATGAATCAACCAATATCTTTATCGGTGATAATGCCCAGGGAAAGACAAATTTGCTCGAGTCTTGCTATTACCTAGCCAATGCCACATCCTTTAAGAAATTAAGGGATAAGGACATCATAAATTTTGGCCAGGAAAAGATGGAATTATCAGGCACCATCAGAAAGGGCAGATCTTTCAAAAAAGTCCTAATCAGGGTCGAAGGAGCCGATAAGAATATTTTTGTAAATGAAGTAGAATATAAGAGGAACAAAGATTTAAAATCGCTTTTTAAACTAGTCTTATTCACACCAGAAGACCTAAGCATTATCAAGGAAGGACCCAATCTCAGGCGAGATTTGTTGGATGAGATAATAACTTCCATTGATTTTTCTTATGCAAAGGTCAAAAAAGACTACGACAAGATTTTGTTCGCGAGAAATAAACTACTAAAGAATAAATCGTCCTCATATTTTAATGAGCAACTCGATGCCTTTGATAGGTCCTTAGTCAAAGAAGGTTATAGGATTTATAGGTCAAGGCTAAAGTTTGTAAAGTATGTAGAAAAATATGCCCAGGATTTTCAAACAGTCCTCACAAATGGAGGAGAAAAGCTAGAAATAGACTATCTGCCAGACATAAGTGCGGATTCTATGGAAGAATTTTATAAAAAATTCAGGGAGAAAAGAGATGAGGACCTAAGATATCAAAGTACCCAAGCTGGCATCCACAGGGATGATATAATAATCAAAATCAACGGAAAAAATACGAGGCTCTTTGCCTCCCAAGGCCAACAGAGATCGGCTATTATCAATATAAAGCTAGCTGAAGTCAAGCTTTTGAGGGAGATAAGTGGGGATAGGGCTGTGATTTTGCTTGATGACGTGTTTTCGGAACTAGATGAGACTAGGAGCAAGTTTCTTTTGGAAAACCTAGCCGATTACCAAACTATAATCACAGCTACCAATACCAAAAGCTTGGAAAATGTTTCGGCTGATAAGATTTCCTATATTAAGGATGGCAGGATTAGAAAGGATAAATATGACAGAAAACAATTATGATGCCGGTAATATCAGGGTCTTAGAGGGACTAGAACCCGTTAGACTAAGACCTGGTATGTACATCGGCTCAACAAGTTCAAGAGGACTCCACCATCTTGTTTACGAGGTTGTTGACAACTCAGTAGACGAGGCCCTAGCTGGTCGTTGCGACTACATAAAGGTAGTGATTGATAAGGATAATGTGGTAACAGTAGAAGATGACGGTTCAGGTATTCCAGTTAAGGAACACCCAACAACCCATAAATCAACACTCGAGACAGTTCTTACAGTCCTCCACGCAGGTGGTAAGTTCGACGACTCTGCCTACAAGGTTTCCGGAGGTCTTCACGGCGTTGGTGTATCAGTAGTAAACGCCCTTTCAGAATACCTAATAGCGGAAGTAAAAAGAGATGGCCACATCTACAGGATGGAATTTGCCAGAGGCGAGGTCACAAAAGATATAGAAGTAATAGGTGATACAAACGAGACAGGTACAAAAATCACCTTTAAACCAGATGCGGAAATTTTTGATACTGTAATTTTTGAAAGATCTATCCTAGAAAATAGGTTTAGAGAAATGGCCTTCCTTAATAAGGGAGTTGAAATCCGTTTTGAAGACCAAAGAGAAGACTTTAAGACTTCCTTTAAGTTTGAAGGAGGAATTTCAGAATTTGTTGCCTTTTTAAACCGCAACAAGGATCCTATAATGGAAATGATCCCTCATTTTGATGGGGTTCAAGAAGGCGTTGAAGTTGAATTTGCCTTCCAATATACAGACGGCTATAGCGAAAATATTTTATCTTATGCCAACAATATCCAAACTCCAGAGGGCGGTACCCACCTTTCAGGCCTTAGGACATCACTTACAAGAACTGTAAATGACTATGCCAGAAAATACAATTTCATAAAAGACAACGAGGAAAACCTCCAAGGCGAGGACATCAGAGAGGGTATTACAGCCATTATTTCTGTTAAGATTTCTGATCCACAATTTGAGGGCCAAACCAAGTCCAAACTCGGAAACTCAGAGGTAAGGGGAGTTGTAGATTCTTATGTATCAGAGCACCTCACAGCTTTCCTTGAGGAAAACCCAAAACCAGCCAAGTCTATAATCGACAAGGCCCTTGCAAGTAGACGTGCAAGAGAAGCTGCAAGAAAGGCAAGAGATCTCACAAGAAAAAGGTCAATCCTTGATTCTGCAACTCTTCCAGGCAAGCTTGCCGACTGCCAATCAACAGATATCGGTGAAAATGAAATCTTCATAGTCGAGGGTAATTCTGCGGGCGGATCTGCCAAAGGTGGTAGAGATAATAGAATCCAAGCCATTCTCCCACTTAGGGGAAAGATCATGAACGTAGAAAAAGCCCACCTTGATAAGGTTTTAAATTCAGAAGAAATTAAAAATATGATAACAGCCTTCGGTACAGGCATTGGCAAGGAATTTGACATATCAAAACTCCGCTACGGTAAGATTATCATCATGACAGATGCGGACGTGGACGGGGCTCACATTAGGACCTTGCTCCTCACTTTCTTCTATAGGTACATGAAAGATTTGATTGACGAAGGTCACGTTTATGTTGCCCTTCCACCTTTATACAGGATTAGTCAGGGCAAGAAGGAAAGATATGTATATTCCGACGATGAAAAGGATAAGTACATCAAAGAACTAGGCGATGCTTCCTTTAAGATCAATAGGTATAAGGGTCTTGGTGAGATGAACGCCGAACAGCTTTGGGAAACAACAATGGATCCAGATAGGCGAGTGCTTTTAAGAGTAGAAGAAGACTTGGAATCAACAACCACAGACGATACATTCTCACTATTAATGGGAGAAAAAGTTGAGCCTAGACGTAACTTTATCCAAGAAAATGCCAAGTACGTTACTGATATAGACGTATAGGAGGCTTAAATGACAGAAAATCAAAACATAATTAATATAGACCTCGAAAAAAAGATGAAGACATCTTATCTTGAATATTCGATGTCTGTAATAGTATCAAGGGCCCTACCAGATGTCCGTGATGGACTAAAGCCTGTTCACAGGAGAATCCTCTACGGTATGCAACAGCTGGGCCTTGATCCAAATAAACCAACCAGAAAATCAGCCAGGGTTGTCGGCGATGTAATGGGTAAATTCCACCCACACGGTGACTCTGCAATTTACGATGCCCTAGTAAGGCTTGCCCAAGACTTTTCAACCAGGTATCCACTAGCCCAAGGCCAAGGTAACTTTGGTTCTATAGATGGGGATGCGGCAGCTGCCATGCGTTACACAGAAGTAAGGATGAGCAAGATTGCCAAGGAAATGCTAAGAGATATAAACAAGGATACAGTAGATTTTGTTCCAAACTTCGATGGCGAAGAGATGGAGCCATCTGTCCTTCCATCAAGGTTTCCAAATCTTTTAGTCAATGGGTCAAATGGTATAGCAGTAGGTATGGCAACCAACATGGCCCCACACAACCTAGGCGAAGCAATCGACGCTTGCATTGCCTATATGAAAAATCCAGAAATTGATATTGATGACCTAATCAAAATCATTCCAGGACCAGATTTCCCAACCGGTGCCCTTATTTTAGGTAAATCCGGCATCAAAGATGCCTACATGACAGGCAGGGGCAAGATTAAGCAAAGAGCGGTTGCTAGAATCGAACCATTTAAGAAAAACAGGGAAAGAATAATAATTTCAGAAATTCCTTACCAAGTCAATAAGGCAAGGCTAATTGAAAAAATCGCTGACCTTGTTAAGGAAAAAAGAGTAGATGGTATTTCTGATATCAGAGATGAATCTGACAGAAAGGGTATGAGGATAGTTGTTGAAATCAAGAGAGATTCCAACGCAAATATTGTTCTAAACAACCTCTATAAATACACCCAATTAGAAAACACCTTTGGCATCATAAACCTAGCCCTAGTTAACGGTGAGCCAAAGATTTTAAATCTCAAAGAACTAATCGAATACTATGTTGACCACCAAAAAGAAGTGGTAACCCGTAGGACAAACTTCGACCTTTCAAAGGCTCGCGAGAGAAAACACATAGTCGAAGGTTTGATTATTGCCATTGACCACATAGATGAGATAATAAAAATCATCAGGTCATCTTATGACAATGATCAAATCAAAAAGATTTTCTTTGAAAAGTATAAATTATCAGATGCCCAATCTCAAGCCATTTTGGATATGCAATTAAAACGCCTATCAGGTCTTGAAATTGAAAAGCTAAATGCAGAAAATAAGGAACTTGCAGAAACAATTGAGTATCTTCTTTCAATCCTAAATTCTGAAGAAAATCTTATTAATTTAATAATCGATGAAATTAGTGAAATCAAGGATAATTACGCTGACGAAAGACGTACAAAGATTGTTCCAGATGAGGGAGAATTTGATGTAACTGAACTTATCGAAGAAGAAGATGTTTTGATATCCCTAACAAAGGATGGATACATCAAGAGACTTCCAATTGATACTTACAAGGTTCAAAATAGGGGTGGAAAGGGAATTGCGGCCGGCAATACCAAGGAAGGCGACTTTATCAAAAAGATAGCCACAACAAATACCCATGAAGATTTATTATTCTTCACATCCTTTGGTAAGGTCTATTCTCTTGAAGCCTACAAGATTCCAGAAGGATCTCGTACTTCACGTGGCCAGGCAATAATAAATATCCTAAACCTAGAGTCAGGCGAAAAGATTACAGAAATGATTACCCTTTCTGAACTTGGTAAAAATAGCCAACTAGTCCTTCAAACCAAAGACGGCCAAATCAAAAAGACCGATGCAGAAAACTTCACCAACATCAGAAGAAACGGCATTATAGCAATTTCTCTAAGAGAAGGAGATAAGCTAATTTCTGTAAGGCAGATTGAAAAGGACGAAGAATTAATTATTTCGACCCAAAATGGTATGACCATTCAGTTTAATACAAAAGACGTTAGGACCATGGGCAGGACTGCTATTGGTGTCAGGGCAATCAAGCTTGATAAGGATGATGAAGTTGTAAGCATGAATATCAAGGGCGAAGAGACCTATCTTTTAGTTGTGACAAGAAATGGCTTTGGCAAGAAGACATCTTTCAACAACTTCAAGAACCAAAACAGGGGAGGCAAGGGCGTAAGGTGCCACAAAGTCAACGATAAAACAGGAAAAGTTGTTGACACCCTTCCAGTAGACCTTGATACAGATATAATGATGGTATCTAAAAAAGGTGATATGATTAGGCTAGCAGCCAGAGATGTTTCAACCACAGGTAGGTCCACCATGGGCGTTAAGCTTAAAAACCTTGCAAGCGAAGATGATGCTATAGTTTCAGTTACAACCTATGACAATATGTTGGAAGATGAGGAAAAAGATGTTTGAAAGTAAGATTTACGACAAGGAAAAATTTCTCCTAATAGAAGTGAAGGGTGATCTTGATATCTATTCAGAAGACGAATTTAGAAGCTTCATCGAAAAAGAAATCGAAGGGGCCGACAAGGATATGGTCATAGATATCAAAGACCTTGACTACCTTGATTCAACAGGGCTTGGCCTTTTTATGAAAATTTATAAAATCGCCAAGGAAAAAGACAAGACCGTTTCCATAATAAATCCAAAGGAAAATATCTTAAAACTTTTTAAAATTACAGACCTAACTGATGTCTTCAATATGGAGTAGCCATGGATAAGATAAGTATAAAAATACCTGCCAACAAAAAATACCAAAAATCAGTGAGACTCTTTGTGGCAGGCCTTGGCTCAGAAATGGGTTTTAATATAGAACAAATTGAGGATCTGAAGGTCCTAGTTAGCGAGGCTATAAACTACAAGATGGACCAAGATGGTTTAAATCTAAACTTTCTTGTGGGAGAAGAATCCTTATCTCTAGAAGTAGCTGGCAAGGATAAAAATGACGATGCCAGAGCCCTTGCTATGAGAGATGCAATCCTCGCTGCTCTTGCGGATGAAATTGAAACCGAAGGCGAGCTTTTGAGAATAACAATGAGGAAGACTCATGCCTAAGCCAAATGCCAGCCAAGAGTATAAGGACGAAATAAATAAAAAGTTTGAGGAATTCCACAAGACCCGTGATAAGAAATTGAGGGACGAATTAATCGAAGAGCATATGTATATAGTTGATATTTTATCTAACAAATACGTGGGCAAGGGAATCGAAAAAGACGACCTCTACCAGGTGGCAAGCCTAGGGCTTATCAATGCTGTAGACCGCTTTGACCCATCTAAGGGCTATGCCTTTTCGTCCTTTGCAACACCTACAATTATGGGTGAGCTTAAGAGATATTTTAGGGACAAGGGCTGGGTCATAAGGGTGCCAAGGCGTATCCAAAACCTTTATAAAAAGATAAATGTGGCCAAGAAAGTCCTCCCCCAAGAACTCCAAAGAGTCCCAACCATAGCTGACATCGCAGACTACCTAGGAGAAGACGAGGAAACCATCCTTGAAACCATGGAAGCAAGCAAGGTCTACACTCCTCAATCACTGGATATGAAATACACAGTCCAAAAAGGGGAAAATGCAATTGACCTTTCTGAAATAATCGGAGAAGAGGATAAAAATTTCGATTCGATCGAGCTTAAGGATTTGATTGAAAAATCAAAGGAAAGGCTTACCGACCTTGAAAAAGAAATCCTAGAACTCAGGTATTACGAAGGCAGGACTCAGGTAGATATAGCAGAAAGCCTCGATATAAGCCAGATGACTGTATCAAGACTTGAAAAAAAGATTTTAAACAAGTTTTCTATAGAGTTTGAAAGGATGGCTGAATAATGGGAAAAGATAAGAAAAATTATCTTCTAATCGGCCTTGGCCTTTTAATCCTAGGCTTAGTTTTAGGAAGTTTATCTAATGTGCCAGACCTTGCAAGGGGAATCTTAACAGGTCTTGGACTTGGATTTCTAATCCTAAGTACGGGTATAGAAGATAAGTGCAAAAGAAAATATATTTAATATGAAGCTCTTTCCAGAAATGGGAGGAGTTTTTTTATGGGAAATTTGCTAAAGTGGGTAAAAATATGGAAAAGAGAGGAGTTTTTATGAACAATTTTACTTACGACATCGGAACAAGGATTCATTTTGGTACAGACGCCCTAGATTACATAGGCGAAGAGGCAAAAAAATACTCAGACAAAATTCTTTTGACCTACGGTGGTGGGTCAATCAAGAGAAATGGAGTCTATGACAAGGTTATAAAAGAACTTGAGGGTGCAGGAATTGAAATTTATGAACTTTCAGGAATTCAGCCTAACCCAAGAATAGACTCTGTCAGAGAAGGAGTCAGGATAATCAAGGAAAATAAAATCGGGGCTATCCTTGCTGTTGGTGGGGGGTCAACCATAGACGCAGCCAAATTTATGGCGGCAGGTGCTTGTGCCGATTTTGACCCATGGGAATTTATTTCAAAAGGAAAGCCAATGAGCCCAGCAATCCCACTTTTGACAGTCCTAACCATGGCAGCAACCGGGTCTGAAATGGACTGTGGTGGTGTAATTACAAATCCAGAAACAAAGGAAAAATTATCTTCAGGCCATGCCGACACCAGGCCAAAGGTATCTTTCCTAAATCCAGAACTCACCTACACAGTTCCAAAATTCCAAACAGCGGCAGGTTCTGCAGATATTTTATCCCACATTTTTGAAACCTATTTTAATATTGACGGAACAATGTTTATGCTTGATAGGATAATGGAAGCCTTGATGAAAACTGTCATCAAATACGGACCAATAGCCATAAAAGACCCAGAAAATTACGAAGCCAGGGCCAACCTCATGTGGGCTTCATCTTGGGCCATCAATGACTTCATTTCAGATTCATCCAAGGCAGCTTGGACAGTTCATCCAATCGAGCACGAGCTTTCAGCCTTTTATGACATAACACACGGTCTAGGACTTGCAATCCTTACTCCAAGGTGGATGGAATATTGCTTAAGCGAAAAAACTGTCCACAAATATGTAGACCTCGGTGTAAATGTATTTGACCTTGATAAGAACCAAGAACCTATGGAAATAGCTAGACAAACAATAGAAAAAGTTAGGGGATTTTTCTTTGAGGACCTAGGTCTTGATTCAAATCTCACAAAAATCGGCATAGACGAAGAACACTTCGAAGAAATGAGCACCAAGGCTTGTGGCAAGTCCGGAGTCAAAAAAGGCTTCATAGACCTAAGACCAGCAGATGTGAAGAAAATATATGAAATGTGCCTAGAAGACTAGGAAAATATGAAAATTTATAATATTTTCGACAAGTTGGATTTCTCCGAGGACAGCGAAATTGAAGAAACAATTTTTGAAAATGACCAGGTAAAAATAATTAGAATTTGCTCTCTTGACCAGGCTACGGATTTTTATGACCAAGACCAGTTAGAGATTGTAAAAATTGTAAAAGGCAGGGCGAGCCTTGAAATCGAGGGGGAGGTTTTAGACCTTAAAGAAGGCGACATCCTCCCAATCCATTCCCATCAAATCCACAGGGTCCTAAGCCAAGACCATGCAGTTTGGCTTTGCATTTTCCTAAAATAATTCAAAAAAAAGACTAATATAAAATCTCTAAAGATATTGTATTAGTCTTTTTTTTCTAATTTTTCATTTTCGTAACAAATGTTACTGATAATCATTATCTATCGATGTATAATAATCATAAGGAGTGATAGTATGAAAATTGATATAAATGATGTTGTCTACGACCTAATTAAAGATAATGATAAACTAAAGAAAGACCTTATAAGCCTTGGTTTTACAGGCCTTAACAATCCTTTGATGCTTAATAGCTTGGGAAAGAAAATGACTCTTAAGCGTGGGGCCAAGATGATGGGGATTAAGGATTATGAAAAAAAACTAGCCGACCTTGGCTATGACTTGTACGATTCATCAGAAAATCCTGAAGTTTTGGAGAGAAAAAAATTAATTAAATCCTACCTTCAGAGATTATCATCTGGCGAAGATTTGGAAGATGTGAGGGCTGATTTTAAGAAAAATTTCGAAGGAGTTTCGTCTTCTGAAATCATGGACGCAGAAGAAGAACTCTTGGAATCTGGCATGGATAAAGAAGAAGTCAGAAAACTCTGCGATGTCCATTCTGCCCTATTCCATGGCGAAACACACGAAGAGAAAAATCCTTCAGCCTACGAGGAAGGTTCATTTTTGGATTATTTTGCTAAGGAAAATGATGAAATCAAAAAAATCCTAAAAAATGCAAAACAATCCCTAGAAAATGACCAAGACCTAGGAGAAGACATCTACAAGGTATTTAACCATTACAGAAAGAAGGGTGATTTGATTTATCCAATCCTTAAGGCCAAATACAACAAACCAGGTCCATCAGATGTCATGTGGGCAGTTGATATTGATATAGCAAATAATTTTAAAAAAGCTATGAAACTTAAGAAGAAAGACCTAGCTTTAGAGGCAATAAACAGGGCTGAAGAGATGACCTACAAGGAAGAAAATATTCTCTATCCTTTGGCATTCGAAACTATAAGCGATAAAGACTTTAATTTGCTTTATAAAGACCTTGCCGATTATGACCACAACCTTGTTTCCTATAAGAAAGCGGAAGATAAAAAAATAAATGATTACGCAGATGGATATATAAATTTTGCCAAAGGAAAAATGAGGGTCGACCAATTAGAGGCCATGCTAGATACTTTGGAAATTGAAATAACCTATGTTGATGAAAATGACATTAGTTCTTATTACAACGATCACAAGGGAAAGAAGGTCTTCAAAAGGCCAGAATCATCACTAGGAAGGGAAGTTTATTACTGCCATCCACCTCAGGTTGAGCCAATTGTAAGGAATTTAATAAAGGAATTTAAAGAAGGCAAAAAGGATAATTTCAAACTGGTAAAAAACATTAAAGGTATAGACTTTGCTATTTCCTACTATGCAGTAAGGGATAAGGACGGGGTTTACAAGGGAGTCCTAGAAACAGTCCAAGACCTAAGTTTTTATAAAGAATATCTAAATAAATAAAAGAGAGGCCGACTAGGATTTTAGTCGGTTTTTGCGTGCAAATTTATAATTTATGATATAATAATAACAAGACTAGAAATTAATGGAAAAAAACCAAGGGAGGAAATATATGATTTGTAAAAAATGCGGCCAAGAAAACAAAGACGGGGCCAAAGTTTGCGAGTCTTGCGGGGCAAGTCTTGTAGAAGAAGCTGACAATCAAAAGATAAAAATCTCTAAAGAAGAAAGTAGGAAGCGTACTGAAAGACAAAGGCAAAGATCAAAAGACAGGGATCTTATGACCTACGGCCTAATCCTAGGATCCGTAATGGCTTTTGCAGTTATTTTTATAGTCCTATCTTATTTCTTTAAGCTCGGAGCTCAAAGGGAAATGGCTAGTAATGATAAGCAAGAAACAGCTATAGAAGAAAATGTAGAACTTTACGAAAAGGCTCTTACAACAAGTGATGAAAAGATAAAGGAAAAAGACTACAAAAAAGCTATAGAAATCCTAAAGGCTATTCCAGAAGAAGCTAGCGATTATCATAAAAAAGCCCAAGAAAAACTTGATGAAATCGAAAGCCTAGTAATAGAAGACATCAAAAAGGCAGTCACAGATGAGGACTACAAGGAAGCAAGAAAACTTGCCAACACCTACACAGACCTCTTGCCAGATTCTAAAACCCTAGCAGATGTTAATGAAAAATTAAAAGGCGAAAATGTAAGCATAGCTGACCTTGGACTAGAAGAAGAAAAAACTGATAAAAAAGAAGAATCAGAAGAAAAGACAAGCAAAGATAAAGAAGAAGATACTGATAAATCTAGCGACAAAGATGCAAAAACAGATAGCAAAGAAGACGCTAAGGAAGCCAGAGCCAACAGGAGAGAATTAGCAGAAAAATATGACCTTGAACAACTAAGGGCAACAAACTCCTACGGCCAAAACGGCAACCCAGCCTACACAGACATCTACAAGGAAGCAGACTTCCTAAACAAAGACCTAAAAATCGACGCCAACATGGGAGAAGTTAGAACCGAACCAAACCTAAACTCAGGAGTAGCAGGCTACGTCAACAACGGCGACAAAGTCCACTGCGAAGAAGTAGTAAACGACGGCGGCAGATACTGGCTAAAAATCGAAAAGGGCTGGATATCTTCAAAACTAATAACAGGTGAATTCAGATAAAATCAAAGCTCAGCGATAAGCTGGGCTTTTTGCTTTTGGATATATTTATAAATTTTGAAAAAAATATAGATATGGTATAGTAATCCCATAAACAAATAAGGAGAAATGTATAGATGATTTTATAAGCAATATGGAAATTGATACTGATTGTGCTAAGGCTTTGCCTTGGTGTGTTTTGGTATGCCATATTGTGGATAAGATTATTCTTTTTAGGATAGGTCTGTTCACTAGGGACGGACTTTTTTTGTGAAAATTTATATAATTATAGGAAAATAGAATATTATTCATAAGTGGCATATCGTCCGAGGAGGATATATGTTACAGATTAAAAATTTAGGAATTAATTTAATTAAAGATGATAGAAAATTATTAGAAAATTTTGACCTCGCCCTCAACCCGGGAGACAAGGTCGGCCTAATTGGAGAGGAAGGCAATGGCAAGTCAATTCTCTTAAAGACAATAATTGATAGGAAAAGTGTTGAGAATTACGCTCAAATTAGTGGAGAAATATACAAAAAAGAAGAAATTATTGGATACCTCCCCCAAAGTCTTGATGAGAATTTTTTTGAAATGACAGTAGAGGCCTACATGAACCAAGTACTTGATATAAGCCTGTTAGATTACAATAAGTTTTATAAGTATCTAGATCAATTTGGCCTTGATGAATACCTCGTTTTTGGCAAATTAAAACTAGGGGACCTTTCAGGTGGGGAGAGGATAAAAGCCTTGCTTGTGTTTGAACTCTTAAAAGAGCCGACCGTTTTTTTATTTGACGAGCCGACTAATGATTTAGACTTAGAGTCGGCAAGCTTTATTACAAAAATTATGAAAGATATGAAAATCCCCTTAATTTTTGTATCTCACGATCCAGAGCTTTTAAGGAAAGTCGCTAATAGGATTGTTCATTTGGAGCAAGTTCACAGACGACAAATCCCTAGACATACGGTTTTTAACGGGCTTTATGATCTTTATATTAGGGAAAGAGAAAATCAAATACGAATTCAGACTGCCAGGGCAAATAAGGACAGGGAAGAATTTGCCAAGAAGGCGGAAAGGTATAGAAAAGTCTACGATTCTGTAAATCATGCAATTAATGCTACAAAAAATGATATTGAAGGCAAAAATCTAAAGGATAAGATGTCTAGTGTAAAATCGCTTGGAAAAAGGCTTGATAAGGAAAAGGAAAATCTTACAAAAAGACCTGATTTTGAAGATTCGATAGGAATATTTTTCGATGAGAATATCGATATTCCCAATTCAAAAGTGGTTTTGGATTTGAAATTGGATAAGCTTTTGGCGGGAGAAAAAATTTTATCTAAAAATATTGAGCTGAAAGTAGTAGGACCTGAAAAAATATGCATAATTGGGAAAAATGGTGCTGGCAAAACTAGTCTTCTTAAGGAAATTTACAAAAATCTTTCAAGATCTAATCTTAAAATAGGATATATGCCCCAAGATTATTTTGAATACCTTATAGATTCGGAAACACCAATCTCCTACCTTGCAAAACAAGATAGCAAGGATGAAAAAATCAGGGTTTCAAATATTCTTGGCAGCTTAAATTTTGCAAGGGAAGAAATGGAAAGAAGCCTTAAGAGCTTATCAGGCGGTCAAAAAGCCAAGGTATTTTTTGCAAAAATGAATATGGAAGGGGATCAGGTCCTAATCCTCGATGAACCAACAAGAAACCTATCTCCTCTTTCCCAGCCGGAAATAATAGCAAGTCTAAAAGCCTATAAGGGAGCGATTATCGCTGTTTCCCATGATAGGGATTTTATTGAAAAAGTTTTTGATAAGGTTTATGAACTTGATTATTCTGGACTCAGGAAGATAAAATAAAGCACAAGAAGACGAGTGGTTGCTCGTCTTTTTGTGCTTATAGATGCGAATTTTAAAGGAATGGTCTAATCCAATTATGTTTTTGGAGGAGAATTTATTTTTTAGGGCAAATATTTTGATTAAATAGGGAAAAAATTTGGTATAAATTTATTAAAGACAAAAATAAAGGAGATCTTATGGCTATTGATTTACTTGTGACCCTTGATGAAAATTATATAGAGCAGATGAAAGTTCTCATGACTTCGATTTACATATCTAATCCTGGTGAAAATTTTAATATTTATCTAATTCACAGCGGGATTTCTAATGAAAAGCTTGATGATTTAGAAAATGACTTGGCAAAATTTTCTTACAAATTTTTCCCTATAAAGGCGGAGGATGGGCTTTTTTCTTCGGCCAGGGTGACTGATCGATATCCCAAGGAGATGTATTATAGGCTTTTGGCAGGGGAACTTTTGCCAAAAAATCTTAAAAAAATCCTCTATATAGACCCAGATATTTTGGTTATTAATTCTTTAAAAGAAATTTGGGAGACAGATATAAGAGAATTCCTTTTTGCGGCTGCAAGCCATACAGGAAAGACCGATATGGCCAATAATGTAAATAAAATCCGCCTAGGAACAGATACAGATTATTATAATTCAGGCTTTCTTTTGATAAATTTGGACATGGCCCGAAAGGAAATTGTCCCTGAGGAAATTTTTGCCTATGCAGATGAAAATTACAAAAATTTATTACTCCCGGACCAAGACATCTTAAATGCCATGTACGGAGACAAAATTTTGCCCCTTAAGGATTCGATTTATAATTATGATGCGAGAAATTATTCCACTTACCTATTTAAAAGTAAGGGAGAGGAGGACTTAGCCTGGGTAATGGAAAACACAGTAGTCCTTCATTTTTGTGGAAGGGATAAGCCTTGGAAGAAGAATCACAGAAGTAGGTTTACTGCCCTTTATAGGCATTATATGAATCTTAGCAAGAGGTATTTGTCTTAGTAGATTATTGATGATTTTTAAAGTCTAATAATTTTATGGCAGTATTTAATTACAATTTTTTACAAGTAAAAAAGACGGGGATTTTTATTTCTCCGTCTTTTACTTTGCAAATTTTTAGTTTTCTCCAGTATACATAGTAGATGCGCCTGGGTAGAGTTTGCCTAGTTCGTCAAAGACTAAGCCGATGTCGCCGAAGCCTGTTTCTTCTAGGCGTTTTTGGGCCCTGGTGTAGGCTAGGTCTATGTCTTTGTTTGGTATTTTTTCTACGATTTTTTTGTCAAATTCGTAGTGATTTACCATGGCATCTTTTAAGGCTTCGTAGTCTCTTTCGTTTGATCCAAATTTGATTAGGTCTTTGTAGTCTTCTGGATCTGCAGCGCCTTCTTCCCCATCTTCTTCGTTTGAACTTCCTGTGAGGATTTCGCATGCCTTTTCTACGTAGTCATCATAGTAGGCTAGTGGGTCTTCTTCGTAGGCTTCGTGGAAGGCATCTTCGATTTCCTTGTCGGTGAAGGACCAGATTGTGTCATAGTCTGCTCCGTTTTCTACCATGAGATTTCTTTCCCATTGGAATTTATCACCGATTAAATCTTCTGGAGATTTTTTCCAGTAGTATTTTGATTCGATTGATTTTAGTGGGAATTTGAGGGATTTTTCTGGATATTCGTTTGCTAATTCTTGGAAGAAAAAGTCTTTTACATCCCAATAGCCAGTTCTTTCGCTCATTTTCTCACATTTTTTATAAAGTTTTACAAGATCGTCTCCGTCTAGCTTTCTAGCAAGTGATGGGGCA
Organism: Anaerococcus sp. C0059F3; assembly: GCF_056590475.1. Lineage (NCBI taxonomy): Bacteria > Bacillati > Bacillota > Tissierellia > Tissierellales > Peptoniphilaceae > Anaerococcus > Anaerococcus sp. C0059F3. Next base: position 71,853 of record NZ_JBWPWE010000010.1, on the reverse strand, counting down.
AATTCACCCATATCTACCATGAGTTTTTTGAGGTTATCTCCTGTTGCTTGCCATTTTTCATCATCTTTTTGCTCATCTTCAGATTTTTCTTTTTTATCTTCTTCTTTTTGTTCATCTTCTAGATTGACTTTGCCGTCTAGGGCCTTGGCTATGGTTTCTTCAGAAACTTTTGACTCAGGAAGGTCAGAGTCCTTGCATCCTGTTATTACAAAGCCTAGGGCGAGGGCTAGGATTAGTGCTTTTCTATTCATATTTCCGTCCTTTTTATTTCAGTTATTAATAAGTTTATATATTCCATCATACCATTTTTGCTATCTTTTATAAAGTAGACCTTAAAAGTGTAAGAAATTTTTAAAGAATTTTTTAAAATTATTACAAAATTGTAACCTTTTTGTTGCATTTTACCCGAAAATATTATATAATAGGTATAGATTTTACAATAGATAAGAAATGCCTGTAATTAAATTGTAATAAAGAGAGGGAAAAGACAATGAAAAAAATTAATAAAACTGTCCTGCTCGCCTCGACATTATTTATAACTTCCGCTATCAACCTAGCTGATAATGCCTATGCTAATGAGGATGAAAAATTATTTGTCAAAGAGAGCGTGGATAAGCTTAGCGAGGATAGTGAAGCTGTTGATAAAACCCAGGAAATAGAAACAAAGTCATATACAAATTTAGATTCTATTGATAAGGAACCAAGCCTTGAAGATCCTGATGTTCCTGTGGAAAATGATGACAAGGCTCCTGTAGAGTCTTTGGACCAAGCTATCATGGAAATTTCTGAAGAAAATCCAAAAGAAAATACAAATGACGAAAACACCAAAAAAGAAAGAATTCCTGGAGTTATATATTATGACAATGAGAGTCTAGATAATCTTATTAAGGAAGCTAAAAACACTTCTAAAGAAGTAAGCGAACTCCAAAACGAACAAACAAACCTAGATGAAGAAAATTATTATACAGGTAATGCTGGTGGTTATTTTGTAAAAAATAATAACAAGCTTAATTATTACAGGAATAATAAATTAGTTAAAAACGCCAATATCATGGTAAATGGTAGGATTTATAGGGCTGGCAAGACTGGTACTATTTCAAAACCTAAAAACAGATGGCTAAATATTGGCAATGATATATATTACAACGATAGTAAGGGTAATATCTTAAAGGGTATTAGCCAAATCGGAAAGCAAAAGTTCTATTTCTCAAATGATGGTGTTCTTCAGAGAAATAAAAAAATCATTACCGAAGGTGTTTACTACGAGGTAGACAGGGTAGGTAAGATGAATACTGCCCCAAATAGGTGGGTAAATGTCAACAATACCGTCTATAGAACCCTAGCCGATGGCAAACTTGCCAAGGGTGTAACTAGGATAGGTAATAAGGACTATATGTTTGGCAAGGATGGGGTTCTTCAAAAAAATAAGAAGATGATCCTTTCAAATAAATATTATGAAGTTGACCAAGCGGGCGTTGTTACAAACCCTAAGAATACTTGGTTTGCCCTTGAAGGCATAACCTATAGGACTTTAGCGGACGGTTCTCTAGCTAAGGGACCAGTTGAAATCAACGGCAACTCCTATGTATTTAACTACAATACTGGCGCTATGATAACTGGTAGACCTTCAATTACCAACGGATTATATTTCAATATAGACAATAAAGGTATAGCAACAACTGTAAAAGACGATTGGGTAACATACGAAGGAAAGACCTTCCACACCAACTCTGCAGGCTATGTTCAAAAAGGTCTTTGGGAAATCAACGGCAACCTATATTTCTTTAATGACAACGGAATGATGGTTAATTCTACATTCAAGCAAAATGGTATAATATATAAGACCGACGAAAAGGGAATAGCAAGAATTTCTGGATATGAAGTAGTAGGTGATAGAAGCATCGACTCTACAATAGAATGGATGTTTAAGGCTAAAAACAGCGGAATGACATACCATATGGGTCACCTAAGGAAAACAGAAAAGGCAGCTGACTGCTCTTCTGCGGTATTTAGGGCTTTGATTTACGGAGGATTCTTAAAATCAGATGCCTATGTAGGCAATACAGAAACCCTATTTTCTATGGGAGATAAGGGCGATGTAATGTATGAAATACGTCCAGACGAGATTGACTACGGTGATATTTTCGTAGCAGGAGTTCCTGGCAAGTCACTTGGGGAAGGCGGCCACACAGGCTTTATTCTAAATAAAAATCAGGACACAATTATCCACATGAACTACTCAGGTAACGGCGTTACAGTAACACCAAGAGTAGGAAACATGGGCGATAAGTCAGGAAGACCTGTAAAATATTACAGACTTAAAAATGCAAAATCCAACAGGACCTTTGTAAACAAAAAATAAGATGAATATTAAGAAAACTAGGCAATTTTGCCTAGTTTTTTTGTGGAAACTTTTCAAAATTAGATCAAAAACTCTTTTAAAATTCAATTTAAATATAAAAAAATATTTAAAAATCAACATTTCGGGTATAAATATAGGGTACACGTTTTTTAATGATATAAAAATAAAAAGGAGAATTTATGAGTGAACAAGGAAATAAAGATCAAAAAATGACTAAAAAAAGCCTCTTAGGCAAGGCCCTACTTTTGATAGTGGCCATCCTTTGGGGGTCTTCTTTAACTGTGGTCAAGGTTGCTCAAGAGACCTTTAGACCAAATATGATTTTAGCGATTAGGTTTACAGTATCAGCCCTAATCTTATCTATAATTTTTTGGAAAAAATTAAGAGAAATGACAAAGGACGATATGAAAAGCGGCCTTATAATAGGGATATTTTTGTTTTTGGCCTATTCAGTCCAAACCATTGGTGTTGGTTACACTGATCCAGGTAGGTCTGCATTTTTATCAGCTTCTTACTGCGTAATAGTGCCATTTTTGGCATGGTTTGCTATGAAGAAAAGACCTGATAAATTTAATATGATAGCCGCAGCCTTTACTATAGTAGGAATCTACTTTGTATCTATGGCAGGTGGTGATGGCGGATCAGTCTTTGACCAAGGCAAGGAAGCCATCATGGGTGACGGTTTTGCCCTCCTATCAGGACTATTATTTGCAGCCCATATAGTTGCTGTAACAAAGCTATCCAAGGACAAAGACCCTATTTTGATGACCATCCTTCAATTTATAATGGCGGCTGTTCTTTCTATAATAGTGACTTTGGTATTTGAAGATAATTCTGCTATAGTTTTAACTAAGAAAGCTGTCCTTGAAGTAGGCTACCTTGCAGTAATGTGCACAACTGTGGCCCTTTTATTACAAAATATTGGCCAAAAATTTGCTACAGCATCTTCAGCTGCCTTAATTTTGGCAACAGAATCTATTTTTGGTATCCTAATCCCAGTCTTTATGGGAATTGAGTCCTTGACTAGGAATAAGATTATAGGTTTCATCCTAATTTTCATAGCCATCCTTATTTCTGAAACCAAACTAAGCTTTTTAGGTTTTGGTAAGGATGATGATAAGGCTAATGAAAAATTAGGAGAAAAAGAAAAGGCAAATTCTTGATTACAAATAGGATCAAAATCCCAGTTCAAACTGGGATTTTTTCTTGCCTTTAAAGGGCAAGTCTGTGTAAAACTTTGTGAATATCTTGATTTATGCAAAAATCTTTAAAATAATTTGTGAATAATATACTATAAAAAGAATAGTCCCTTTTTGGTCTTGATAAAAATGAACAAAGGATTTCCTTCTTATGATAATGAGGTTTATCACTCTAAAGCCTTATCAAAAAGTGAAAGAAGATACAAATAAAATAACATTCTTCTTGATATAAAGATAAGGTCATGCATAAATATAAACTTAGATAAAAATAAATACAATAAATAGCCTTGACAAAATCACATTAGCAGGATAAAATAATAAACTATAAAAGCTAAATAATTTTTAGGGGGAAAACAATGAAAATGAAAAGAATATTCTCGACCATGATGGCTCTTGGCCTTGCAGCTACACTTGCTGCCTGTGGTGGGGATGATGCTAAAAAAGATGATGCTGCTGAAAAGAAAGACGATCAAGCAGTAGATAAAGCAGAAGATAAAAAAGACGATAAAGACGCTGCTGATGAGAATGCTCTTTCTGATGATGAAAAGGCAGAACTAGAAGGCTTTGAAAAACAAACCGCAGATGATACCCTAGTTGTAGGTACTTCTGAAATGAGCGGGGACTTTTATGGTTCTTGGTCAAATAACTCATATGACGTTAAGGTTAGACGCTACATAGGTACAGAAGGCAATAACGCCTACCTAACAATGGTTCAAGACGAAGGCGGCCAATGGCAAGCAAATATGACTGTTCTTGAAAAAGAACCAGAGACAGTTAAGAATGCAGATGGTTCAGAAACAACCACTTTTACAATCAAAAAAGATTTGAAGTGGTCAGACGGACAGCCTATCACAGCTGATAACTACTTATTTGACATGCTTTTCCATACTTATCCATCTTATCAATTGGTAACTGGATCTTTCACTATAGGTTCAGATTCTGTTAAGGGATATGAAGCCTATAAAGCAGGTGATGATGATAAGTTTGAAGGTCTTGAAAAAGTTGATGATTACACATTTAAGGTAACAACTGATGCTTCTTATTTGCCTTATTATGAATCTGCCTTCTTAAAACAAGTTATGCCTTTCCCAATCCACGCTATCTCTGATAATATAGCAGTAGCTCCAGAAGGAAACAAGATAGTTGCTAAAGACGGATATGAGCCAACAGAAGAAGAAAAGAAAAAATATATAGAAAATATCGACGCTCAAATAGCTAAATCAAACGAAGATTTCAATGAACAAACTCCAGCTCCAGCTGATGATGCTTCAGAAGATGAAAAGAAATCCTATGATGAGGCTAAAAAAGCTCACGATGAAGAAGTTAAAAAACTTGAAAGCCGTAAATCAGGCGATATTGATGCAACAAGCATGCTAATTGAAGAAGCTATGCAAAAAGAATTCAATGAATATAGGATTAAGCCAACAGTTTCCTGTGGACCATACAAGTTTGATTCTTACGAAAACAACATGGCAAGGCTTAGCCTAAATGAAAACTACGCTGGCAACTTCAAGGGCGAAAAAGCAACTATTCCACATGTAATAGTTCAATATGTAAATAGTAAAATCGCAATCGACCTACTAGAAAATGGTGACATCGACCTTTGGGAATCAGAAGCTGAAGGTGCTCTAATCGATCAAATGAGAGCTGCGGCAGATGAAGGTAAGATCGGTGGTTACAATACATTCGAAAGAAATGGTTATGGTAACGTAGTATTCCTAACAGACAGGGGAGCTACAAAATATAAAGAAGTAAGACAAGCTATTGCTCACTTGATGGATAGGAACTCTTATGTTCAATCCTTCGCAGGTGGCTACGGTGTAGTTACAAATGGTATGTACGGTACAAGCCAATGGATGTATAAGGAAAGAGGAGCTGACCTTGAAGCAAGCCCAGACTTTAACAAGTACACCCTAAACCTAGATAAGGCAAATGAACTATTAGATGCTACTCCTTATAAATTTGAAAAAGATGGCAAAACTCCATGGGATAAGGCAAAAGCTGACGAAGAATATTCAAAGAACCCAGACGGTTTTGACTATTATAGGTACGATGAAACAGGTAAGAAACTTCAAGTTAACCAATACGGTTCTGATGAATCTCCAATTACAACCCTAATCTCAAACCAAGTACCAGTAAATGCTAAGCAAGTTGGTATGGAATACAATGTAACAGCAGGATCTTTTGCTACCCTCCTTGATTACTACTATCACCCAAAAGATGACGCTGAATATACAGTATTCAACATGGGCTTAAGTTTTGGTACACCATTTGATCCATGGTTCCAATATAACTCAAAAGGATCTGACAACATGACAAGGACCAACGATCCAAAGGCTGATGAATTAACAGTCAAACTACGTCAGACAGACCCAGATGATAAGGAAGGCTACCTAGATACTTGGGAAGAATTTGAAAAATGGTACAACGACTACCTACCAGAAATCCCACTATATTCAAACCAATACCACTCAGGCTACACTGCAAGGGTTAAAGGCTTTGATATCAACACACCAGTTTGGGAATCTGAATATCAAATCAACGCAATGAGTTTAGATAATAGCAAAAAATAAAAACCCTAACAAGATTAAGTACACAGCAAAGCAAGGATTTATCCTTGCTTTTGTTGTGGGAAAATTTTTGGACAGGCATTCAAATTCATAAATAAGACTGGGTTCTAAGGAAATTGGAAAATAGAATTGAATCAAAGGTTGAAAATGAAATCAATATTGATTAGGAAATTAAATAGACAATAAAATCCTAACTGACTTGAAAAATAAGAAATTAAATAAAATAGAATAAAATTTAAATAAAACCAAAGGGTGGAAAATCCCAGGCAAAATTTTGAAAATATAGGAATTATTTCCTGTATATTATTCAAGGTAATTCATTTTAAAAACTAGCTCCATATTCTACTTAAAATTAGATTTTGAAAGAATTGACAAATATGACTTCGTTATATGTTTAATTAGGTAGAGAGATAAGCAGAATTGAAAGAACTTCCATAAAAATTTAACAAAGTCCTTGAAAATCTGACAAGATATAAGAATAATTATTCATAAAACTGAAAAGCTAAACGCTCTAAAACTTGACAAAAACGGTTTAATAGGATAAAATACTATACTATAAAAAGTTACTTAATTTTTAGGGGGAAAACTTATGAAAATGAAAAGAGTATTTTCATCACTTATGGCCTTAGGCCTTGCAGCAACCCTTGTTGCATGCGGTGGAGATAAGGCAGAAGATGCCAAAGAAAAAACAGACGACAAGGCAGCAGAAGCTCCAGCTGATAACAAAGAAGCTCCAGCTGAAGGCGAAGAAGGCAAGGAAGACGAAAAAGCTGAACTTGAATCTTTCGACAAACAAACTGCTGATGACACCCTGGTAATCGGTGCTGTTCAAGAGTTTAACGGAGACTTCTTACAAGGTTGGACAAACAACTCTATGGACGTTAAGGCAAGAAGATTCCTAGGTATCGAAGGAAACAACGGTTATGGAACAGTTGTTCAAGACGAAGGTGGTCAATGGATTAACAACATGACCGTTCTTAAAGAAGAACCAGAAACAGTTAAAAATGCTGATGGATCTGAAACAACAACCTACAAGATTAAAGAAGACCTAAAATGGTCAGATGGTACACTAATCAACGCTGATAACTACCTATTTGGTTCACTTCTTCACACCTATCCATCATACCAATTAGTAACAGGTTCAACATCAATCGGTGATGACTCACTAATGGGATATGAAGCATACAAAAATGGTGATAAGGATACATTTGATGGTCTTAAGAAGATTGATGATTACACATTTTCTGTAACAGTAGACGCATCATTCCTACCATACTACGAAGAAGCTGCTCTTAGGGGATATGGTCCTTACCCAATCCACGCTGTAAGCGAAAACCTTGCTGTTGCTCCAGAAGGTAACAAGATTGTAGCAAAAGATGGTTACCAACCAACAGAAGAAGAAAAGAAAAAATACATCGAAAACATCGATACTCAAATCGCTAAGAATAAAGAAGACTTCGAAGAAAACAATCCAGCACCAGCTGACGATGCTAACGAAGACGAAAAGAAAGCTTACGAAGAAGCTAAAAAAGCTCACGATGAAGATATAGCTAAACTTGAAAAGAGAAAAACAGGTGACGTTGATCCAACAAGCATGCTTATCGAAGATGCTATGCAAAGAGAATACAACGAATACAGAATCAACCCAACTGTAACAGCTGGACCATACAAGTTTGACTCATTCGGAAACAACATGGTTAGAATGAGCATCAACGAAAACTACGCTGGTAACTTCAAAGGCGAAAAACCAAGCATTCCACACGTAATTCTTCAATACGTAAACAAAAATATCGCAATCGACCTACTTGAAAACGGCGACATCGATATTTGGGAAGCTGAAGGTGAAGGCCCACTAGTTGACCAAATGAGAGCTGCAGCTGACGAAGGCAAAATCGGTGGCTACAACACATTTGAAAGAAATGGTTATGGTAACGTAACATTCCTAACAGACAGAGGAGCTACAAAATATAAAGAAGTTAGACAAGCTATCGCTCACCTAATGGATAGAAATAACTTCGTACAATCATTCGCAGGTGGCTACGGTGTAGTTACAAATGGTATGTACGGTACAAGCCAATGGATGTACAAAGAAAGAGGAGCTGATCTTGAAGCTAATCCAGAATTCAAGAAATATCAATTAAACCTTGATGAAGCTAACAAACTTCTTGATGCAACACCATTCACATTCGAAAAAGATGGTACAACTCCATGGGATAAGGCAAAAGCTGATGAAGAATTTGCTAAAAACCCAGATGGATTTGACTACTATAGATATGATAAAGATGGTAACAAACTTCAAGTTAACCAATACGGTTCTGATGAATCACCAATCACAACATTAATTTCAAACCAAGTTCCAGTAAATGCTAAACAAGTTGGTATGGAATACAACGTAACAGCTGGTTCATTCGCAACCTTACTTGACTACTACTACTATCCAAAAGAAGATGCTGAATATACAGCATTCAACATGGGTACTGGATTTGGTACACCATTCGATCCATGGTACCAATACAACTCAAAAGGATCTAACAACACAACAAGGACAAACGATCCAAAAGCTGACGAACTTACAGTTAAACTTCGTCAAACAGATCCAACAAAGAAAGAAGAATACCTAGACAACTGGGAAGCTTTCCAAATGTGGTACAACGACTATCTACCAGAAATTCCTCTTTACTCTAACCAATACCACACAGGTTATACAAAGAGAGTTAAAGGATTCGACATCAACACACCAGTTTGGGAATCTGAATACCAAATCAATGCCATGAGCATCGAAAAATAAGAATAAAATTTAAAGGCAGGGCCATACGGCCTTGTCTTTTTTTGTGAATATGGAATGAATAAAAAATGTTTTCTTGGAGTAAACTTATATTTGTTTTAGAGAAAATTTCACGAAAAAAATTCTCATGTTGGTGTTTTTGACGATGGCTAAGAGTCAACAATCACAGAGTGTAAAACTTGTTGATTTAAATAACAAATCATGGAAAAAATCTTATTAAAATAGATAAATATACAATCATATCTAACAAGGCGTGTAAAAGCTTGACAATAAAAGTTCAATAAGTTAAAATCAATGTATAAAGTAAGATATTTTAGGGAGGAAAGAATGAAGATTAAAAAAGTATTTTCATCACTTATGGCTTTAGGCCTCATGACAACGATTGCAGCGTGCGGTGGAGGAGATAAAGCAGACCAAGCCACCGACCAAGATCCTAATCAAGGTCAAGAAACACCAGCAGAAGGCCAAGAAGGTCAAGAAGGTGCAGAAGAATCTGTAGAAAACTTTGCCAAACAAACATCAGATGATACCCTTGTCGTTGGTGTAGAAGAAATCAACGGCGACTTCATCGGTGGTTGGACAAACAACAAAACAGACGTAAAAGCCAGAAGATACATGGGTATTGAAGGTAACAACGGCTATTCAACAGTGGTTCAAGACGAGGGTGGCCAATGGGTAAACAATATGACAATTCTCGAAAAAGAACCAGAAATCGTCACCAATGAAGATGGCTCAGAAACAACTACCTTCACAATCAAAAAAGACCTTAAATTCTCTGATGGTAGTCCAATCACAGCTAAAAACTATGTTTTTGGACCACTTTTATCATCTCATCCAGCCTACCAAGTAGTAACAGGCTCAACCAACATCGGTGCTGATACTATCAAGGGTTATGAAGAATATCACAATGGAGATAAGGATTTCCTAGATGGATTAGAATTAGTAGATGACTATACCTTCAAGGCAACAATTTCATCTGACTTTTTACCATATTTTGAATCAGCAGCCCTAAGAGGTTATGGCCCATTCCCATTCCACGCTATTACAGATAACCTAACAGTTTCTGAAGATGGCAAAAAACTTGTGGCTAAAGAAGGCTACCAAGTAACAGACCAAGATAAGGAAAGATATTTCAAAAACCTTGATACAACCATCCAAAAAGCCAAGGAAGACTTTGAAGATGACTGGTCTTTCATTGATAAAGCTGATGACGTAACTGAATCTGAAAAACAAGAATACGAAGAAGCTAAAAAAGAACACGAAGCAAAAATCAAAGAACTTGAAGCCAAAAAAGATGGCGACGTAGACCCAACAGAACTTCTTATAGAAGATGCTATGCTTAGGGAAGCCAACGAATACAGGACCAACCCATCAGTTGTTGACGGACCTTATAAGTTTAATTCTTTTGCCAACAATATGGTAAAACTTGACCTAAATGAAAACTACATCGGTAACTTCAAGGGTGAAAAGGCTACAATTCCTCATATAATATTACAAACCGTAAATAAAAATATAGCAGTAGACCTACTTGAAAATGGCGACATCGACCTTTGGGAAGCTGAAGTTGACGGTGCAAAGATCGACCAAATGAGAGCTGCAGCTGAAGCGGGAAAGATTGGTGGCTATAACACATTTGAAAGAAATGGCTACGGCAACGTAACCTTCCTAACAGATAGGGGAGCAACCAAATATAAGGAAGTAAGACAAGCTATCGCTCAATTAATGGACAGAAACTCTTTTGTACAATCTTATGCAGGCGGCTACGGGGTAGTAACCAACGGTATGTACGGTACAAGCCAATGGATGTATAAGGAAAGAGGAGCTGATCTTGAAAATAATCCAGAATTCAAGAAATACCAACTAAACCTTGAAGCAGCAAACGCCCTTCTAGATAAAACTCCATACAAGTTTGAAGCAGACGGCAAGACTCCTTGGGATAAGGCAAAGGCAGATGAAGAATTTGCTAAAAACCCAGATGGTTTTGACTACTACAGATACGACGAAAACGGCAAAAAACTTCAAGTTAACCAATACGGTTCTGATGAATCTCCAATTACAACATTGATTTCTAACCAAGTACCAGTAAATGCAAAACAAGTTGGTATGGAATATAATGTAACAAGTGGATCATTCGCAACCCTACTTGAATACTATAACTTCCCTAAAGAAGACGCCGAATATACAGCCTTCAACATGGGTACAGACTTTGGTACACCATTTGACCCTTACTACCAATACAATTCTAAGGGCTTCGATAACAGAACAAAAACCAACGATCCAAAGGCAGATGAGTTAACAGTTAAGCTTCGTCAAACAGACTCTAAGGACAAGGAAGGCTACCTAGATACTTGGGAACAATTCGAAATGTGGTACAACGACTACTTGCCAGAAATTCCTCTATATGCTAACCAAAACCACTCTGGTTACTCAAAGAGAGTAAAAGGCTTTGATATCAATACTCCACTTTGGGAATCTGAGTATCAAATTAATGCCATGACAATAGAAAATTAAGGATAAGAAAAATAATTAAAGAAATCCCCGCTTAAATGCGGGCTTTTCTTTAAATAAAATTGTTTTTTACATCCGATGAAAATTATGGTGAAATTCTTATCAATATTTACAAAATTTTATAAATATTCATAAAATGTATGAAATAAGCCTTATCATTTGTAAAACTTCAGGATTTTTATAAACTATAAGGTTGACAAAAAGGCCGAAATATTATAGTATTGTAGGTATAAATTATATGATTTAGGATTGGGCGTAAAATTAATTGAAATATTTGACCAATACATAAAAGCCCGCCTAAATCAAAAGAGGAAGGATATATATGTTACGTTATATAGTTAAGAGAATAATAAACTTAATACCAGTAGCTCTTATCATATCTATCATGCTTTTTGCCTTCTCCAAGGCCATGCCAGGAGACCCTATCCAGGCAATGATCCCTACTACAGGTAGGATGACAAAGGCGCAAAAAGAAGAGATGTATAAGAACTTATCAGCAAGGTATGGCTATGACAAGCCTCTACCAGAACAATATGTAAGATGGTTAGGCAGGACCCTTAAGGGTGACTTTGGTGAGTCTACCAGAGTTAGAAGACCAGTTAAGGAATACCTATCTGAACCACTTAAAAATACAGTTTACTTAAATATCGGTTCTACAATAATTTCCTTTGTACTTTCGGTGCTAATAGGAATTAGGTCGGCGACCCGAAAGGGGGGCATCTACGACAAGACGGCCCAGACATTAACCCTAGTAGGTCTATCTATACCGACCTTCTTTATAGGACTTATAATGATCTTTTTCTTTGCCTTTAGGCTAAAGATGTTCCCAGCAAATGGTATGCCTAGGGAAAATACTTTTGGAGAATGGGTAAAATACCTAACCCTACCTACTCTAACACTAACAGTAGGTTCGCTTGCATCCCTTTCTAGGTATGTAAGAAACTCCATGCTAGACGCTCTTGACCAAGACTACATCAGAACAGCTAGGTCAAAGGGTCTTAAAGAAAAAACAGTAGTATATTCTCACGCCTTTAGAAACGCGTTAATTCCAGTAGTTACTGCGCTTACATGGGCTGTACTTGGCATGTTCTCAGGTTCTGCCATCACAGAGAGGATTTTCTCCTACAGGGGAATCGGTAATGAGCTTATTTCTGCAGTAATGGCGCAAGACTACAACGTAATCCTTGCCCTATCAATGTTCTATGCCATCCTTACTCTTCTAGGCAACCTCTTAATGGATATAGCCTATGCCCTAGTAGATCCAAGAGTTAAGTTGGAGGCTTAATATGAATAGAAAATTAAAAAAACCATTTAAATCTTATTTTGGCTTCCTCAAGACTTATTTTTTGAGAGGATTTACCTTTGCAAGTGGCATGGAAGATAACCATACACCAAGCCCAGAAAATGAAGGCCCAACAAATGACCTTAATGCAAATCTAGAAGGTGGCCCACAGGAAGAACCAGAAAATGATAGGCTAAAAGAAGAAGCCATTATGTCACCAGGTAAGGTTGCCCTTAGAAACTACTTTAGAAACCCACTTGGTGTTATAGGACTTGCTATGTTTATAGCAATTGTTCTTGTAATCTTTGTTGGTTCAAAGATGCTACCATTTAACCAATATTACTCACAAGGTAACCTAACCAACGTTTCTCCAGGAGCGGGATATATGAATTATCCAAGCGAAATGGAAAAAGAAGGCGTTGAAAAAATCTCAATAGGTAATACCTTTGCCATTGGTCTTACAAAAGAAAATAACATCTATGTTTGGGGTTCAAACAACGAAGACGATGTTTTAACAATCCCAGAAGATGTTAAAGAAAAAATCAAAGGCAAAAAAATAAAAGACGTAGCAGCTGGTGATAGACACATCTTAATTGCTACAGAAGATAATGAAATCTATGGTTGGGGTAATAAGACTTTTGAACAAACAAAAGTTCCACCAATGCAAGAAGCCAAAATCAAAGAAGAGGGAATCGCAAAACTTGGCGGTGGTACCCAATATTCAGTTGTACTTACAAATAAAGGAAACCTTGTAATCTGGGGTTCAACACTCGCTTCAAGGCTTGATATGATCCCATCTGCCATCCAAGGTCAGGTAGTGGACTTTGATTGTAACACAATTAACGTAATAGTAACCAAAAAAGATGGGTCTGTTGACCTCCTTGGTGTAAGAGGTGCTGAAAATGATACAGCTATGCCTGCTGAGCTTAGAGAAGGCAAGGTTAAGGCTAAAAAAGCAGTTCTTACAGCCAATTCCGCAGCAGCTCTTACAGAAGATGGCAAACTTTATGTTTGGGGTCCATCTAGAGATAAGTTATCTGGAGACTTTATTCCAGAATTTGATGCTAAAATCGTAGATATAGAAGCAAGTGATTCAATTATTTCAGTTCTTGACGAAAATGGCAAGGTTCACCAATGGGGTATTGAAAACTATGGAGAGCTTGATACACCTGATGGCGAATTCGACCAAATTTTCTCAAACTACTTCAATGTCTACGCAGTAAATAAAGAAGGAAAAATTAATACTTGGGGACTAAACGGATTTAGGTTTGGTTCAGATGACCAAGGTCGTGATATCTTCACAAGACTTATCCACGGCGGCAAGATGACCATGGTAATTTCCCTAATTTCAACAATCATCCAAATCGGACTTGGTGTTTTAATAGGTATGGTTTCAGGTTTTGTCGGCGGTAGAGTTGATAATATCTTAATGAGGATTTCAGAGATCGTTGCATCTTTCCCATTCTACCCAATGCTTATTTCCCTATCTGCCCTCCTACCTCCAGGAGCTAGCCAAGAGCAAAGAATAACCATGGTTATGATTCTTTTAGGTATCCTAGGTTGGACAGGACTTGCACGTTTGGTACGTGGACAAATCCTTGCAGAACGTGAAAGGGATTATATTACAGCAGCCAAGGCCCTTGGTGTAAGGGATTGGTCAATTATGGTTAAGCACATACTCCCTAACGTCCTATCAATTGTTATAGTAAATGCGACAATTGGTTACGCAGGCAACCTTCTTACTGAAAGTGGTCTTTCATTCTTAGGATTCGGTGTTCAAGAGCCTACACCATCTTGGGGTAATATGCTTACAGCTGCCCAAAGTTCGGATGTACTAAACACTTACTGGTGGAGATGGGTATTCCCAGCCCTTGCAGTATTCTTGACATCATTCTCAGTTAACCTTATTGGTGATGCCCTAAGAGATGCAATCGACCCAAGAGCAAACGAGAGATAGGTGAAATTATGAGCTTACTAGAAATAAACAATCTTCATACCTACTTTTCTACAAGGCGTGGTCTAATCAAGGCTGTTAACGACGTAACCTTGTCTGTTGACGCTGGAAAAACCCTAGGTCTTGTAGGTGAGTCTGGATCTGGTAAGAGTCAGACAGCTATGAGTATTCTCCAACTGTTTGAAGCTAACCAAAAGATCTATGGTGGTGAAATAATATTTGATGGAGAAAAAATCTCCGAATATAAAACAAGCCAAATGGAGCATATCAGGGGAAATAAGATTTCTATGATCTTCCAAGAGCCAATGAGCTCCTTAAACCCTGTATTTACTGTAGAAAAACAGCTTTCAGAAGTACTTATGCTTCACAAAGGCATGAATAAAAAAGAAGCAGCTGAAAGAGTTGAAGAACTTCTTGCAGCTGTTAAAATCCCAAACCCACACGTAGTTACCAAGCAATATCCATTTGAATTGTCAGGTGGTATGAACCAAAGGGTTATGATAGCCATGGCCCTTGCTTGTGAGCCAAAGCTTCTTATAGCTGACGAGCCAACTACAGCCCTCGACGTAACTATCCAAGCCCAAATCCTAAGGCTAATGAATGACCTTAAGCACAAGGCTGGCACATCAATCCTCTTTATCACCCACGACCTTGGTGTTATTAACCAAATGGCTGATGAAGTAGCTGTAATGTACTGCGGACAGATCGTTGAGCAATCACCAGTAGAATTTATTTTCAAACGTGATATAACAGACTTTAACCACCCATACACTGTAGCCCTTCTAAACTCTATCCCATCTATCACTTCAGATAGGAATGAGAGATTAGACATAATACCAGGAAGCGTACCTCACCCATTAAACCTACCAGACGGTTGTAAGTTTGCGGCAAGGTGCAAATTTGCTACAGAAAGATGTATCAAAGAGATGCCAGAATTACAGGCAGTAAATGAACACCAATTAATCAGGTGCCATTACCCAAATAGAAAGGAAAGAGAAGATGGAAAATAAAGACAAGAAGGTCTTATTTAAGATAAGAAACCTCAAAAAATATTTCCCTCTTAAGAAAAAAGGCTTTTTCAACAAGGGCCCAGGCGAATATGTACACGCCAACGAATCTATATCTATAGACATCTATGAGGGTGAAACACTTGGTCTTGTAGGAGAGTCAGGCTGTGGTAAGTCTACTTTCGGAAGGACACTTCTACAAATTTATGAGCAAACAGAGGGAACAACCCTTTATTACGGAAAAACTCTAGAAGAACTTGCTCCAGAGTACATGGGCAAGATGATTGGTAAAATCCCATCAAAATTCCCTAACTACCACAAGGAATTAGATGAATTAAATAAAATCTATGAAGATTTAGAAAAATCTGAAACCGACGAAGACAGGGCAATGAATAACGAAAAAGCCATGTTCAAACGTCGTGCAATCGAAGAAGAATACCTAAATATGATAAGAATTGCCGGTGGACTTCTAGCTTCAGATGACCTAGGCAAGGTAGCAAACCTCCTTAACGGAGAATACCAAGTCCTAAAGGAAAGAGCTAAGGTTTATACTGACATAGAAGAATTTGAGCAAAAGGCTCAAATGATGGTAAGAACCTGGGATGACTACTACAAAATCCTAGATGAAGATCCAAAATATAAGGAATTAAAAAATAAGGCTGATGAAATAAGTAAGAGAGTTGAAGAAAAAAGAGCTGAAATTGAAGCTTACAGAGATACTCTTAGGGACAAAGAAGGCTTTGATGAGCTTGAGAGTCAACTTGACACAGGTATCGACCTTTCAGAATTAAACAAGGAAGAGATGAGACAACTCCGCAAGGATCTACAAATGATCTTCCAAGACCCTTATGGATCACTAGATACAAAGATGACTGTAGGAAATATCATCGGTGAAGGAGTTCTAGGCCATGATTTATTCAAGTCTAGAAACGAAAAAGGCTACAACGAATATATCCAAGAAACAATGGAAAAATGCGGTCTCGCCCCATACTTCCTTCATAGGTATCCTCACCAATTCTCAGGTGGACAAAGACAAAGAATAGGTATAGCAAGAGCCCTTGCCCTAAAACCAAGCTTTATAGTTTGCGATGAGGCGGTATCTGCCCTTGACGTATCTATCCAGTCACAAATCATAAACCTTCTTCAAGACTTAAAAGAAGAAAACAACCTAACCTACCTCTTCATTACCCACGACCTTTCAGTTGTAAAATACATCTCTGACAGGATTGGTGTAATGTATCTAGGTGTAATGGTAGAACTTGCTGATTCTGAAAAGATATTCGCAAACCCACTTCACCCATACACAAAGGCCCTACTTCAAGCTATACCAAGAACTGACGTTGATCAAGGTCAAGAGCTTGCAATAATCGAAGGCGATATTCCTTCAGCTGTAAGGCCACCAAAGGGATGTAGGTTCCACACTAGGTGTGAATACGCTATGGACATCTGTTCACAATTTGAACCAGAACTCAAAGACGTTGGCGACGGCCACTTCGTTGCCTGCCACTTAATGGATGTATCTGAAGAAGAAAAAGAAAAAGCCCACGCTAAGGTTATGGCAGAAAGAGCCAAATTAGACAAAGAATTAGAAGAAATTAGTGCTATATGAAAAGACCAATAGACAGGTTTAAGGGAAAAACTAGAGAGGAAATAGAAGAAAAAGAAGATCTCCTAGACAAGGACAACCTAGAAAGAGGCGATAAGCTGGCAATGTTTCTAGCAGCCATGAGAGTCTTCATGCCCTTTGTCCTACTTCTTCTCGCCCCAATATTTTTAATAGCATATTTTATGTAAGTTAGAAAACCAGGATTTTTATAAATTCTGGTTTTTTTATTCCAGAAAACCATTAATAGTTTTTTATCCGAGATTAATGGTAGTAAAAACTTTGATATCAAAGTTTTTACGGTTTTCAAAATTTCTCAAGGTGCAAAGCACCGAAGCAGAAATTTATGAAAAACCTTATGTAATTTTTTACAAGCGATGCGACGAATAGGAGCATTGATTGTAAAAAGATTACGTTCCTTAGCTCGTTAATCCGAGATTAACTGTATCTTAATAATAATCTAGGTCATTTACATGACCCCTCCGTTCAAAGGGGAGGCCCAAGGGACCTTCCGCAGGGTCCCTCACCCGCCGGAAACCCGTTTGCTTTGCAAACTCCTCCGTGCTACCGCACTACGTTTCCGGCATAAACGCCCCAAATCAAGGGGCGTTTATGTCCCCCTTAAACCCCTCTCGGCTACACCCCCGAGCGTCTCCTTGGCGGAGTGCGGGAGCAGAAGCTTGCCTTTTCGGCAAGCTTTTTTATGTAGAGAGAATTACCTTGTATAAGATTACATATCTCCCCACAGATTTCTAATCTTCGGGCTGTTAAAAACTGATAACTCGGCTACGCCTCAAACAATCAGTTTTCTTAACGCAACCCTTGATTAGAAATCTTTGTCAGTAGATTAGAGAATTAACTTCGAAGTTCCAGATTTTACCAGGCACGTTTGGCTTCGCCAAACATTGCTAAATTAGTGTTTGTTTTCAAACAAAGAAGAAAAAATCACAAGACTGTGTATTTTAAAATACCAAGCATCCGTAAAGAAAATTGCACTGACAGCTTTTTACGAATAAAAGCATTATAAATACTGTGAACTAATTAAAAATATAAAGTATAAGTCAAACGAGATTGCAATTTTTAGGAGGCTTGGGATTTTAAAAAGTTAGACAAAAGAAAAACCAAAACGAAGACGTAAACCCTACTAAATAAAGATTTCCGAAGGAAATCCACAGTTTATGCTCCCCGCCATAGGGGCCGCCTGGGGGTGAAACGGAAAGGGGGCCTGGGGGAACCCGATGAGGGGGCATGCGGAAAGCCCCCTTGGGGTTCCCCCAGTTACGGAGTGGTCATGTCAATGACCTAGAACATTTATAAGATAAGTTCAATCTCGGATTGAAGAAAAAAGATGATAATCCTGGATTAATAGACTCACCTAGTGAAAAGATAATTTATCTCGGATAAAAATTTTGTATAGCAAATAAAAAAGTATATAATAAAATGATGAGGTAAAAATTAAAAAGCGCCAGATCCTTTTGGGATGACGAGGGAGGAAGTTATCGAAAATTCGGCGGGAGCTTCCTGGGTTCACAGCCTTAGTGTTAGACAAAAGCAGAGAGTAATTTCTGTGACAGAGAAAACACAGTGGCCTCATAAAAAAATTAATAAGGAGGCACTATGTGCGGAATAGTTTGTTACAAAGGAAGGCTTGATGCTAGGGAGGTAATTGTAGACGGTCTCGAAAAGCTTGAGTACCGAGGATATGATTCAGCAGGTCTTGCCGTTATTAAAGAGGGAGCTATTTCTGTTGTTAAAAAAGCAGGCAAGATCGCAAATCTCAAAAAAGCCCTTGAGGCAAACCATATCAGTGGAAATATTGGTATTGGCCACATAAGGTGGGCGACCCATGGGGAAGCAAGTGATATAAATAGCCACCCTCACCTTTCAAATAAGGGTAGAATTGCCGTAGTCCATAACGGTATTATCGAAAATTACAGGGAATTAAAGAAAGAACTCGAAGACGAAGGCTACACTTTTAAGTCAACTACAGATACAGAAGTTATAGCGGTTTTAATTGAAAAATATTACGGTGGCGATCTTTTAGAAGCTGTAAAAAAAGCCAAGGCAAGGCTAGAAGGTTCTTTTGCTTGCGGGATTATTTCAGCTGACGAGCCAGGAAGGCTAATCGGAATGAGGGTTGAAAGTCCACTTGTAGTAGGTCTTGCTGGAAGTGACATAATAATGGCAAGTGACATTCCTTCCATTCTAAAATACACCAAGGACGTAATCTATTTAGAAAATGGTGACCTTATCGACATTACAGAAGACGGCTACACTATTTATGACGGAAATAACCAAAAAGTCGACAGGGAAATCACAAAAATATCTTGGTCTGTGGATGCAGCCACAAAAGGCGGTTACGACCACTTTATGATTAAGGAAATCAATGAACAAGGGCCAGCTATTAAAGAGCTATTGAACTTAAATATAAAGAATAATGAAATTCATTTTGACGGAGATTCTTTCACAAAGGAAGAAATTGAGAAATTCAAAAGAATTTACATCGTAGCCTGTGGCACAGCCTATAATGTTGGTTTGGTAGGAAAATGGGCCCTTGAAAAATTTACAAAAATCCCGGTTTTTTGCGATTTAGCATCAGAATTTAGGTACAATGAGCCTTTCTTAGATGAAAATACCCTAGTAATCCTTATTTCCCAATCAGGGGAGACAGCAGATAGCCTTAAGGCCCTAAGGTTAGCTAAAGACGAGGGGGCAGAGACCCTGCTTATTACCAACACCCTAGCCTCATCGATGGATAGGGAAGCGGATAGGTCTTTGTATTGCTATGCAGGGCCAGAAATAGCAGTGGCATCTACCAAGGCCTACACAACTCAAATTGTAAATCTCTACCTCTTAGCCCTAGATTTTGGAAATAAGTTAGGAAAGTTTGATAAAAATACCTATGAGGAAATCATTAAAAATCTAAGGGAAATACCAGAAAAAATCGATCAAATCCTAAAGGATGATCATATAATAAAAGAATTTGCAGAAGAAATCAAGGATAAGCATAGCCTATTTTATATAGGCAGGGGCCTTGATTATGCAACAACAATCGAGGCTGCCCTTAAGCTAAAGGAAGTTTCCTATATCCACACCGAAGCCTTTGCGGCAGGTGAGCTTAAACACGGAACAATTTCCCTTATTGAGGAAAATACTCCAGTAATTGCCATCATGACCCAGAAAAACCTCACAGCAAAGACCCTTTCAAATGTAGAAGAGGTTGTGGCAAGGGGAGCAAATGTCTTTATCATCACCTCCCACAAAGATGCTAGGATGGAAAAAATAAGCAAGAAAATTTTTGAAGTCCCAGAGACCCTTGATATTCTCTACCCACTTTTAACAGTAATCCCAGGCCAGTTAATAGCTTATTACACTTCAACAGCCAAGGGCATTGACGTTGATAAACCAAGAAATCTTGCTAAATCTGTAACTGTCGAATAAATTTAGTTTAGTAAACCGACTTTAGGGGTAAAAGAGAGTTTGAGAGTAAAGGAGGTTTTTATGAGATTTAAAGATAAGTCAGTAGTTGTAACAGGAGCAAGCTCCGGAATCGGTAGAGAAATTGCCAAAGAATTTGCCCAAGAAGGTGCAGTTGTAGTAGCTGTAGCCAGGAGGGCAAATCTTTTAGAAGAATTAAAAGAAGAATGCAAGGACTTTGAAGGAAGGATAGTGCCTTTCCCAGGCGACCTAACAGACGGTGATTCTGTAAAGGCTATGCTACAAAAGGCCATAGATGAAACTGGCAAGCTTGATGTTTTAGTTAATAACGCTGGAATTATGGATGATTTCATTCCTTTAGGAGAACTTGAAAGAGATTTCTATGACAGGGTTATGGAATTAAACCTAAATGCACCAGTTTTTGCCATGAAAGAGGCAATTAATATAATGCGTAAACAAGGAAGCGGCAATATTGTAAATGTCAACTCCCTAGCTGGAGTAGCTGGAGCTAAGGCAGGTGCAGCCTACACAGCAAGCAAGCACGCCTTACTAGGTATTTCCAAAAACTCAGCCCATATGTATAAAAAAGACGGAATTAGAATTAATTCTGTAATTCCAGGAGGTATAGAAACTGGAGTTGTGGGCGATTATTCAAAGATAAACCAATTTGGCCTTGGCAGGGTAATGGCAGCTATAGAAGCAGACAACCCAATGGGCCAACCAGTTGATATAGCAAAAGCTTGTCTATTTTTAGCAAGCGATGACGCTAAGTTTATTAACGGCGCAGGCCTTGTTGTAGACGGCGGAGTCTTAGCAGCTGAATAATATAAGTAAAGAAAATATGTCTATTTTTGTAGTGAACCCCAAAATTCTTAATATGGATTGAGGGGTTCTTGCATAATCAAATACATTAAAAAATAAAAATGAGTATAGATTTAAAAAATAAGCGGAATGTATCGTGCTCTATTCAGATTACATTCCGCTTAAAAGATTATTAAATAAACCGTTTTTTATGGGTTTTGTTATATTATTGTTATTTTTGCAAGGATGTTAACTTTAAATTCACGCTATTAACTATTTAGTAAATTATTGTTAATTATAATAGAAGCTTAGTTGATTATAATCTATTTTGCTTTTATTTTTTGATAGCTTTAAATGCCGATGCTTGAGCTGTCATTCCTCTTTCTGATGCAAGCCTTTCAATGGATGATGCGCCGAAAAAGCCATCTATTTCTGGAACGTTTTTAATAACATATTCTGCATCTTCTGGATCTGCAATTGGTCCACCATGACATATTACCATTATTTCTGGATTAACTTCGCGTCCTGCTTTAATAATCTCACGTATTTTTTCACAGCAATCATCAAGAGTGACGGCTGTTTCTGCACCGATTGAACCCTTGGTTGTTAGACCCATATGAGCCACAAGAATATCTGCTCCGGCTTCTGCCATTGCTTTAGCTTGGTCTGGATCAAATACATATGGGCAAGTTAGCATATCGAGCTCATGTGCTTTTTTAATCATATCTACTTCAAGTCCATAACCCATGCCTGTTTCTTCAAGGTTTGCTCTAAACTTTCCATCAATAAGTCCAACAGTTGGGAAATTTTGAACTCCATTAAAACCTTGTTCTTTTAGTTGTTTTAAGAAAATATCTATTACGCGGAAAGGATCTGTACCACATACTCCTGCAAGAACTGGTGTTTTTTCTACTATTGGAAGAACTTCTTGACCCATTTCCTGAACTATTTTGTTGGCATCGCCGTAAGAAAGTAGTCCAGATAAAGAACCACGGCCGGCCATTCTAAAACGTCCAGAATTATAGATTATTAACATATCAACGTCTGCTTTTTCTGAACATTTGGCAGTAATACCTGTACCAGCTCCTACTCCTACAAGAATTTTTCCTCTCAAAACTTCTTCTTTAAAATCGGACATTATTTCAGCTCTAGTTTTATTTAACATAATTATACCTACCTTATTTTTTATTTTTTCTAATTTTATTTATTCATTAAATTAATAAGTTCTTCAGCGGCTGTTACAGCAAACTCATTATCGTTTATATTGCAATCTATTGTTTTGATTTTTACATTAGGATTATCTATTCCATTTTTAATTGCTTTAAAGAGGGTTTCTCTTTCTTTTATTCCTTCAAAAGGTTGTCCTTCTGCATCAATTGCAGATACGCCTTTTTTTGGTAAAAGCACAACCATTTTACTTTCGGCTTTATTCCATCTTTCTGAAAGGGCTTTTCCAACGCTTGCATTTTCAACTTCTGTTGTCCTCATTAATGTTACACTTGGATTATGTTTATAGAAATTTCTTCCAGAAAATTTAGATGGTACGGACTCCATAGGGCCAAAGTTGACCATATCACATGCAC
Organism: Anaerococcus sp. C0059F3; assembly: GCF_056590475.1. Taxonomy (NCBI): domain Bacteria; kingdom Bacillati; phylum Bacillota; class Tissierellia; order Tissierellales; family Peptoniphilaceae; genus Anaerococcus; species Anaerococcus sp. C0059F3. The sequence goes on along the minus strand of NZ_JBWPWE010000010.1, from coordinate 48,761 downwards.
CGACTGACACAACCTGAGGAATTCTATTTCTAACAGCAGCTGTACATCTATTTGTTCCAGCAGCCAGTACTCCTCCTACGATTTGGTCACACCACTCTGTAGTTGTTAGATCAAGTACGCCTTTAAAAAAGCCAGCATCTATTAGCGATTCCATTGTTTTACCACCAGTGCCAGTTGCATGAAAGACTAATACTTGATATCCTTTTCCTTCTAGATAATCTTTAGCTTGATCTATACAAGGTGTTGTAACACCAAACATTGTTGCAGCTATTAAAGGTTTATCTTCCTCAGCTTCTTGTTTAAATTTGTCTTTATGCTTAACCATCCCAACTATACAGGCAGCTGCATTGTAAAAAATTGTTTTTGATATTTTATTAAGTCCAGCAACATCAACAATTGATGGCATCATAATAATATCGCTAGTTCCAACATATTGGGATACATTGCCCGAAGCCATTGTTGATACCATCACCTTTGGAACTCCAATAGGTAGTGTTCTCATGGCTGCTGTTGCAAGTGCAGTACCACCCGAACCGCCACAAGAAATGATACCATCAAATTTTCCCTCATTATAAAGCTTTGGTACAATATTTTTCATACCTTCTGACAAAGCTTCTGTAGCAGTAGATCTATCTTTTTTTGCGAGTAATTCCGACATCTCATATCCAGCTGCGCCAGCAACTGCTGTATTAGACACATCTGGTATAAATTTGGGATCAAATGTACCTGTATGAATAGTAAAAGTTTTACAGCCTAAACTTTCTATAAGTGATTTGATGTATAGAAACTCATCACCCTTGGTATCAAACGTTCCCACGATAGCGATTGTTTTCATTCGAATCTCCTTTCTGAAGATTTTATTTAGAAAATAAGTTCATGAGCTTATTGTAGTTTAATTATAGAACATAGATATGTGTTTGGTAAATGGGTTTATATGCTTTTAATATGTGGTTTTAGTAAATGATTGTGATAAAATTTGATTTATATATGTTTTTATGTATTTATCTATCTTGAATATTTGTTTCTTGGATAAATTTTATTTTTTAGTAAATTTTTTTCTCCATTTTATTGGACTATATCCTGTATATTTTTTAAACATTTTTGAGAATTGAGCATAATCATAGTAACCAACTGCAATTGCTGCCTCTTTACAAATTATATTATCATCTTTTAATAATTCTTTGGCTTGATTAACACGATATCTAACAAGATATTCAATAAAACTAGTACCTGTTTCTTTTTTAAAACGTCTACTTAAATAAGAAGGTGAGATATGAATTACCAAGGCTATATCTCCTAATTTTATGTTCTCCATATAATGTTTTGATATATACTCTTTTACAAAAGTTACAGCATTATTTGAATTCCAGCATCCTTCGATTAGTTTGTTTTTTATGTCATCATTTAAGACATTTGCATCGTAGAGCTTAAACTCTCTTGTTGCATTAAAAATAGCTTGTTCTGTTGGGATTCTATCAAATGTTGAGCCTCCAATATATCCTTGACATATGGTGTTTTGATATATGTATTGCATATCTACTAAAGTGTTGGCGGGGCCAGCATAAACCATACGTATTATTTTGGGATTCATTTTTTCACAAACATGAAAGATATTATCTGCAATTATCCTTGCCTCATCAATGGATATTTGCTTTTTTGCTCCTAAATATCCTCCTTTTGTAAGGCCGAGGTGAACACAGATTATATCTGCTCCAGCTTTGATCATTGCCTTTGCCTCTTTGATATTAGTCACAAAAGCTATCGTGAACATATCAAGATAATTTGCGAGTTTTATTGCGAGAACTTCCCTTGCAAAGGTATTATTTTCATACTCTAAACCTTGTCGAAATTTTCCATCAATTAATGAAATTGTTGGAAAATTTACTATCCCTGAAAATCCATTCTTTTTGATTTCTTTCAGGTAATCATAGAGCTGAATATTTGGATCATTCGCCATCAATCCAAATATTAATGGTCTATCTGATAGTATTGGAAGCAACTCTCTTTGCCCTATTTCCATGACTTGGTCATTATTGTTCCCATAACATAAATAGCTGGCATAAGAGCTTCTACCCATAATACGATATTTTCCGGCTGTTAAAGCTAAGAGTAAATCAGATCCTCCCATTGCTGCATACTTTGCAGTCATGCCCGATCCTACTGAGGCACCTATTATATGACCGTTAATATTAATTTGTGCACGTAATAATTTAAGTATTTTTTTTCTTTCCATAATATTAATCCTAATTTTTCGGCTTTATATATATTTTACTTTAATTATCAACTTAATGTTTCTCTGTTATATTTTCTTATAATAATAATTGAAAAAGACGAGGATTTCCAAAATCTTCGTCTTTTAGCTTTGCAAACATTACGCCAGTTTATTTAATTAATTTTCTATTTTCTTTACTTCCTCAATTACTTCTTCAGGAATCATCTTATTTGAAAAGTAAAGGAGACCTGCTGTGAGAACTGCATCGTCTATATAGCCCACAAATGGGAATATATCAGGGATGACATCTGCTGGTAAAAGTATATAGGCAAGGGAAAATACTGCGAGAATCTTTGCCATTAGAGGGGTTTCCTTGTTTTTTAGGGCCCTAAAATATCTTGGTATCATTTTTCTTAATTTATTCATAAAACTTCCTTTTATTAAACTTGTGTTTTAAATATCTTAACTTCTAATATCATTATACTAGGAAAAACCAAAAGTCAAGCGAATAATATTGAAGTTAAACTTTAAAAATAAAACAAATGCTTTTTAGGAAAAAGCCGATCTTTGGGTATAATGATTTAAAGAAAGAAGGTTCTTATGGGATTTAGATTTAGAAAAAGTATTAATTTGGGCAAGGGCTTTAGGATTAATATGTCCAAGTCCGGTCCGGGATTTTCATGGGGCGGCAAGGGCTTTAGGGTGACTAAAAAAGCAAATGGTGGCTTTAGGACAACTGCCTATATACCAGGCACAGGCCTTTCCTACCAAAAAGATTTCTCAAACCCCCTTGGTGGTGGATCAAAAAAAGCAAATAAAAAAGTAAGTGGCCAAAGACAAATAGAAGAAAACGAGACTGAGTCAAGAGACTTTGGCCTTGATTTTAAAAACCTAGAATCAACAGGCCTTAAGGATGTCTTAGACCAAGCGGCTTATGAATATCCTCTAAGAAAGCCGGGTTTTGGTATATTTATTTTGGGAATCATACTTACATTCATCCAGCCTTTCCTTGTTATAATTGCAATCCTTGGAGCCCTTATGTATTTTTACAAAAAGGCAAATCCTGTTGAAATCGAATACGATTTTGAAGGTGGGGCCAAGGATGAATATGACCTTACCAATAAACTTTTGGCTGGAATTTTGGAAAGCGATGCGGTTTGGCTGGTCGAAGGAATAGAAGCAGATGATGATAGGAATTTAATCACAGCGAGAAAAGAATTAAAGATTAAGGATGGTCTTCCTGGTGATTTATCAACAAATGTTAAGGTCCATAGCCTTGTGGCAGGAGATTTGACCTTATCCTTCCTTCCAGATGCCCTTTTGATAAATAAAAATGGGTCAAATAAGGCTCTTGATTACAAGGACCTAGAAGTTGACCTAAGGAGCGAAAATTTCCTAGAAGAGGAAAAAATTGCCGACGCGACCCTAATAGAAAAGACCTATCTCCACACTAACAAGGACGGGGGACCTGATATGAGATACAAGGACAATCCAGAAGTCAACCTTGTGGAATATGGGGTTTTGGAGATGAAAAACAAGGATATTAACCTAGTAATTGTCTTTTCAGACACAGTTATAGATGGAAAATAATGTTATGATGGAAAATAAGATGGGAATTGATTTAAGAAAAAGAAATTTTATAGCCCTCAAAGATTTTTCTGAGAGGGAAATTTTATATTTAATAGACTTAGCGGCAGAATTTAAAGAATTGAAAGCCCAAAGAAAACTTCACAAATACCTAGAAGGGCAAAATATTATCCTTCTTTTTGAGGAGGCTTCAGCAAGGACTAGGACTTCCTTTGAGATAGCAGCGGCTGATTTGGGAATGACTACATCCTTTATTAACTACACCCAGGCAAAAATGGGCGAAAATGAATCGATTGAGGATACCATTTCTGTCTTTGATCGATATTACGACGGGATTGTCTATAGGGGCCACGAGCAAGACCTCCTAGAAAAATTGGTGAAAATCACAGAAGTACCAATTTATAATGCTATGACAGATATGTTTCACCCTTCACAGATGATTTCAGATATGCTTACCATTAGGGAAAAATTTGGATATCTAAGAGGCCTAAAACTTGCATATCTTGGCTATCCTGGCGATATTATGCCCAACTCTCTAGTCATCACTTGTTCAAAACTCGGTATAGATTTTGTAGGCTGTGGACCAAGGAAGTTTTTCCCGAGAAAAGACTTGGTCAGACTTTCTAGGAGATTTTCCGACAAGCACGACTCAGATGTGATTTACACAGATGATATAGAAGAAGCAGTTGCAGATGCCGATATAATCTACACTGATATGTGGATTGCCCTTACAGAAAAGGACGACCCACCTATGGACAGGATAAGGAGGCTCTATCCTTACAGGGTGACTGATGAGGTAATGGCCATGTGCGATAAGGACGCGATTTTCATGCACTGTCTGCCAGCCTTCCACGACCACAAGTCAAATCTAGCAAAAAAAGTCTTAGCCAAACTCCCAGAAGATATGAAAGATTGGGATTTTAATGGGATGGAAGTTGCTGATTCGGTCTTTAGATCTGATAAATCCATGGTTTTCGACCAAACTGAAAACAGGATTCCTGCTGTGAAGGCGATTTTATATTCAACCTTAAAATACGATTAGAAAAAAGCTGGTAGAAATTTTGCGAAGTCCCCTTGCCTTAAGGGGGTTTTCCTTATTGTCTACCAGCTTTTTAATTGCTTATTTTTTTGGAAACCATGGTATTATTCGATTTACTCTTTTGCAATACAAGTCATATTCCTTGCCAAACTTGTCCCTTAGCCATTTTTCTTCGCTTTTTTTCATCAAAATTGTCAAAAATATCCAAAAAATAATTGGCAAGACTAACAAAAGATAATTTTTTGCAAATAGGAGAATTCCTGTAAAAATACTTATAAAAGCGGTATAAACAGGATTTCTTACTATGCCATAAACTCCGTTGGTAATAAGTATTTCATCCTTGACCCTTGCATTTATTTTTTGTATCAAAACAGCTTTTACCCATAAGTATAGGCCTAAAATTATTAAGATAAAACCCATAATTACAAAAAGTGTTTTAGCCTGGCCGACTTTCCCAATTTCTAAATATCCCTTATAATTTAAAACTAACCCTAGGATTGTTAGGATCAAACAAGATAGGACGTAGATGGGGCCAACTCCAAAGATAGGAAGAGAATTATTTTCTTTCATTTTTTTCTCCATGAAAAATAATATTTACTATAATTTTATTATATTGTCAGTCTAATTTCTCGGCAAGAATTTATGCAATAATAAGCGTTCATATGAATGGATATTCATTACAAATAAGTATGGTTATAATAATCATTATCAATATCAATTAACCTAAAAATTTGATTTGAACTAATAGAGGTTATCATTATTGCTAATTCAAGGTTTATCAAGGAAAAAATCAATAGAAAAACTTGATTTTGTAGAAAACTTAACTATAATAATATTACAATATTTATACAATATTAGTATGTATTTTAAGGAGAGTAATATGGTAAGTAAAAAGTTTATTAGAATCGGTGCAGGCGTTTTAGTTGGTGCTCTTGGTGGCAAGGTTCTAAGCTCACAGCTTGCTAAGAAAGCCGCTGTAGGTGCAGTTGCAGGTGGCCTTAGGGTTAAGGAATCAATCGACAAAACAGTAGAACAAGTGAGGGTTTCTGCTGATGATATAGTTGCAGAAGCTAAGGAAGCCAATCTTAAAGAAGATTTAGAAAGAGCTAAAAAAGAAGCAGAGCTTAATATAGATGAGGTTGCCAAAGAAGACCTTATTAACCAAATCAAAGAAGAATTAAAAGAAGAAATCAAGGCAGAAATCAAAGAGGACGAAGATAAATAATGAGGGCAAGTTTAGCCCACAGGCTAGATACTAGGGCTAGGTTTGTCTATGAAGAAGACCTCTCCTTTGACCTAGCCAATAATTTAAAATATCTAGTCCAAGGTCTAGAGGGAGTTAAGTTTTGTAAGGTAAATCCCCTTGCAAATTCCTTTACAGTTACATTTGAAAAGGGAAGTCTTCCAAACCTTGCCAGGTTTATCATAGACCTTGATATAAAAACAATAAAAGACTTAGTTATTGATGATCCTGATTTTTATCCACAAGAAGAAGAGGATATTTTTAGGATTTTGAGGGATGCTTTTTATAGGAGAGTTTTCTTTAGGTATTTCATACCAGCACCTCTAGGTCCATACTTCATCATGCTTAGGGCTTATCCATTTATCAGAGACGGTTTAAAGGCTATCCGCCAGAGAAAACTTAATGTGGATCTTTTAGATGCCACAGCTATTTCTGTATCTCTAGCAACAGGGGAATTTGGCGATGCGGCTAATATTATGTTCCTATTGGATTTGGGTGAGAAATTGGAAGATTATACACTTAAGAAATCCCAAGAAGATTTGGCCCATTCCCTTGCCTTAAATATTGACAAGGTATTTGTGGTTGAAGATGGCAAAAAACTCCTAAAACCTCTTAAGGAAGTGGAAATAGGAGACCTTGTTGAAGTTGAAATGGGATCTACAATTCCGGTTGACGGTGAGGTTGTAGACGGTCTTGCCATGGTAAACGAAGCATCCTTTACAGGTGAAAGCGAACCTGTTAAGAAAAACAAGGGGTCAATTGTCTTTGCAGGTACAGCTCTCGAAGAAGGTAATATCCTTGTTAGGGTGAGCAAAAAATACGATGATTCAAGGCTAAGCCACATTATAAACCTCATTTCTGAAAGCGAAAGAAATAAGTCACTTTCACAGAAAAAGGCAGAAAATATGGCCGATTCCCTTGTAAAATACTCATTTATAGGTGCAGGACTCACCTACCTACTTACAAGAAACTTCATCAAGGCCAAATCATTCTTGATGGTAGACTTTTCTTGTGCACTTAAATTGACAATTCCTATTGCAACTATGAAAGCAATAAGCCAAGCATCAGATATGGACGTTATAGTAAAGGGCGGCAAGTTTTTAGAAAACCTATCCCAAGCTGATACCATCGTTTTTGACAAGACTGGAACTTTGACTAAGTCAGAGCCAAGCCTTGCTAAGGTCATTGCCCTTACAGATATAAATGAGGATGAGTGTTTGAGAATAGCAGCTTGCCTTGAGGAACATTTCCCTCATTCAATCGCCAATGCGGTTGTGAAGGCGGCCAAGGATAAGGACCTCCACCACGAGGAGATGCACTCAAAACCAGAATACATCGTAGCCCACGGTATAAGAGCCTATATAGCTGACAGGGCAGCCCTAATTGGATCAGAACACTTCATTTTAGAAGATGAGGGCATAGAAATTTCTGACCAAACAAGGCAAATGATTGATAAATTAAAAGAAAATTATTCACTTTTATACTTGGCCTTTGCAGATAGGCTAATTGCTGTCCTTTGTATAGAAGACCCAATAAGGGAAGAGGCAGCAGGTATTATAAAAGATTTAAGAAAGCTAGGCTTTAAGGAAATTGCCATGCTCACAGGTGATGCAGAAAATGCAGCAGCCTCTGTTGCAAAAAGCCTAGGCCTAGACCATTACCAATCCCAAGTCCTTCCAGAAGACAAGGAAGCCTACGTCAGAAAAAAGAAGGCAGAAGGCAGGAAGGTCATCATGATAGGTGATGGCATAAATGATTCTGTGGCACTTTCAGCTGCAGATGTTGGCATAGCCATGCACCAAGGAGCTGATATAGCCAAGGAAATCTCAGACATATCCATAGGCACAGATAGCTTAGAGGGCCTTGTAGATGCAATTAAACTTGCTAAGGCTATGGATAAGAGGATAAAGGCTGACTACAGAAAGATTGTAGGCATCAATTCAAGCCTAATTATCCTAGGAGTTTTGGGACTTTTGTCAAATACAAATTCATCCCTAATCCACAACATGTCAACAGTAGCCATAGCTGGCCAAAATATGAATAATTACAGAATTTAAAAATTTTATTAGATAATGAGCAAAGAAAAAGCCAGTGTAAAATTAATTTTTACTCTGGCTTTTCTTTTGCTTCTGAAAAAATTATGGTTAATTATGACCAATCAAAGGTCAAAGATAAAGGAAACCTCAAGGCCTGGATCCTTATTTTTTACGAGGAAATTTCCCCCATGCAATTCAGCTATTTGTTTGGAAATAAAAATCCCCAAGCCATGCCTTGTAATATTAGTCAAATCTTCCTCGTTAATTCTTTTTATTATATCATCATCCACTCCGCAGCCTTGGTCTAAGACCTCTATTCTTAGCTGATTATCAGGGCTTGAAATTATCAATTCGATTTTCCCATCGGTATAGGCAAGGGAATTTTTTAAGATATTTTCTACCATCCTATAAAACAAGGTTGGATCCATTTTGATTTTTATATCTGGATCTCTTAGCCTATTTTCAAAGACAATTTCTCTTTCTGGATTTTCATTTAACTTATCGACTATGACTTTTCGGATTACTTTTAAGGGGCTTTTTGCCTCAAAATTCTCCTTGTCGATGTTGGCAAGGGACATAGTTAGATTGAGGCCTTCTAGGATATTTGAAATCTTTAGGACTTGGTCCTGAATATTTTGGGTATCAAGGTCTTCTTTATTTTCCTTATTTAGTTCCCAAGAAATTTTTGCAAGAGGAGTCCTCACATCGTGGCTTACTCCCCTAATCCACTTAATTTGTGATTTTTTTAAGTTATTATATTTTTCATTGGCCTTGTTAATTGAAAGGGCAAGGTCTCTTAATTCTCCGTTTTCATCTAGTTTTTCATAGTCATCTTCAAAAAGCTTATCAATGGCCTTTTGAAAAGGCGAAATATTTTTAAGTATATCCCTTATATCCATCCTGTAAAAGACATAGACAAAGAGCAAAAATAAAACTATAAATATGACAACTAGCCACATATTAAATACAAGATTCTGGTAGTTATAATAATTAAAGGGCAACTTATCCAGGGAATTTTTTGGATAGGCAAAAAGGAGTAGGCCATCTCCTATAATATAGGTAAAAACGGGATAATCAGCCAAGTAGTACCTGGTAAAGCCAGCTACATCTGTGATCTCGAATTTATTTTTAACCTCTTTTGGCTTGTTGAAAGATTCTATGACTTTGCCATCCTTATCTAGCCTTATGGCCCAAATATCTTTTTCTTTTAAAAATTCCTTGTTTTTTTCATTTAGGTAAATACTAGTTTTATTGTCTTCTACATAAGAATAAATCTTGTCGGGGTTTGGGTATTGGTCTTTAAGCCTATAGTTTAGGTAGAGGAAAATCATAAATAAAAATATTAAAAAAAACATTAAAGCTAGTATCCTAATAACAATTTTTTTGAACCTTTTTATTATAAAATCAAACATTATTCATCCTCTTTGACAAGCTTATAGCCAAGTCCTTTTATAGTAATTAAAAGCTTTGGATCTCTTGGATTATCCTCAAGCTTTTCCCTAAGTCTATAGATGTGAGTTATTAATGTGTTTTCATACCCATAGGAATCTTCCCAAATATTTTCCAAAATACGGTCAATAGAGACAATCATATTCATGTTGTCGGCTAGGTAGGCCAGGATTTTAAATTGGGTAGCAGTTAGGGGGATTTCCTCTCCATTTTTTATGAGGATGCCCTTGGACTTATCGAAAATTACCTTTCCTAAATTAATTTTCTCGTCGTTTTTTATTTTTTTACTGCGTCTTAAAACCGCATCAATTCTCCAAAGGAGTTCATCAGGGAAAAATGGCTTGACTAGGTAGTCGTCGGCCTTGTTTTCAAAACCTTCCTTCCTATCATCTATCCCATCAAGGGCAGAGAGGATTATGACTGCCATATCGGAAGTCTTTCTTATTTCCTTCAAAAGATCAAAACCACTCCCATCTGGAAGCATTAGGTCAAGGACCACTAGGTCGATTTTAAAATTCCCTAGTTTAAACCTTGATTCCTTAAGGTTTTTTGCAGTATAAACTTTTTTAAAACCCTTGTCTTTCAAAAAATTATATAAATTTTCTAATAAATTTGTTTCGTCATCTACTATTAGTATAGAAAAATTATTTCTAAAATCCATTGAACTCCTCCTTGCTACCCTAATTATACACCAAACTTTTAGATTTTTGGTTTTTGTGATGTAAAAGTGACCTTGCTTAAAGCTTATTTTTATCTTAGCCTGGTATCCTTTTTGTAGGAGGAATAATTATGGAAAAAATATTAGAAATAAAAAATCTACAAAAATCATATAACAAGAAGAAAGTCCTAGATATTGACTACCTAGAAATTGCCCAAGGTTCAATTTACGGCCTAATAGGCAAAAATGGAGCCGGTAAGTCTACGCTTATGAAGCTTATACTTGGACTTGTTAAAAAAGACGGAGGGGAAATTAGGGTTTTTGGCCAAGCAGTAAGTCCCAAAAACCAAAAGGACCTTAATAAAAATCTCGGGGCCCTAATTGAAAATCCTTCCTTTTATGACCACTTAAGTGGCTATGAAAATCTTGAAATAATTTGCGAGCTTAAGGGAATAGATAAGGGAGAAATTTCAAAAACTCTTGACCTTGTTGGCCTTAATAATGTAGGCAAGAAAAAAGCAAGGGATTATTCGCTGGGTATGAAGCAAAGACTTGGAATTGCCATCGCTCTTATTGGAAATCCAAAACTTTTGATCCTAGATGAACCTATAAATGGCCTTGATCCTCAGGGAATTGAGGAAATGAGAAACTTATTTAAAAACATAGTGAAAAACACTTCTACAAGCATTCTGATTTCTTCCCATATTCTTGATGAGATGGAAAAAATTTCTACACATATTGGTATCCTCAAGGCAGGGAAACTAACCTACAATGGAAGCTTGGAAGACTATAGGAAACTTCATCCACCATTTATTTCCATCCAAACATCTGACAATCAAAAAGCTGCTAATCTTTTAGACTTAGATCAGGTAAGGATAGATGGTAAAAAGATTATTTTGGGCAAAGTTTCTAACCAAAAAATATCTGAAATAGTAAATTTCTTGCACGGAAAGGTTGATATATACAGGATTGAAGAAGAAAAAGAAAGCCTAGAAAAACTTTTTATCGAAGAAAGCAGGTCTTAATATGGCAAACTTAGAAAGAAAAAAATACAAAAGACTTGGGATAAATTTTTTAATACTAATAGTATTTTTCGCTCAAATGCTAATGGTGGCAGGGGTCAGCCATTCAAAATCATTTGCGCAAGGAAATTATCCCCTAGCCTATATCCTAGACACATATCTATTTATTTCCTTATTGATAAATCCGATTTTAATCTCTTCTTTGGTGAAAAAAGTGATTGAAATCGAGGAAAAAAACAAGATGTGGCAGTTGCAAGTAAGTCTTGGAGAAAAAGTAAACTCTATACTCATAAATAAATTTAAAAACCTATCCCTAAAGCTAGTTTTATTGCAAATAGTAGAAGCTTTTGTATTTCTTATCATAGCAAGAAGGTCAAATAATTTTAATATGGATACCGATATGATCTTAAGATTTGGCCTGGTAAACCTATCTGCCATAATAATAAATTTATTTTTTATGGGCCTATTTATGATAATAGAAATGAAATCAAAAAGAGTCTACACCCTGTCATTTATTTCAATAATTGGAGGGCTAACTGGAGTAATAACCATGCTTACATCAGAGACTCTTGCCTTTGTAAATCCCTTTGCTTGGATGGCTAGTTTATTGAATATTTCCTATGTAAGCGAAGGTGGAAAATTTATCCAGGTTCTAAATCCAATAAATTTTTATACACCAATCATTGCCCTTATCCTTTTAATAGTTTGCCTATCCTACTTAAAGGCAATGAATACTTATAATCTATACAAGGACTAGGAGAACTTATGTTAAAATTAGAATTTAAAAAAATAAAATTTACAAATATCTTGTTGGTAAGTCTGATAATTCCCCTACTAGCCAACGCCTTTGGCCTTATAAATTATATGGGAAATAGGTCAACTTTAACCAATGAATGGCAATCTTTGTGGACCCAGGTGAGCTTGTTTTACTTTTCATTTTTCTATATTCCTTTAATTGCAATCGTAATAGCAAGTCTTTGGGCGACAGAACACAGGGTAGGACTAAAATTTATTAGGCTAAGCCCAAAGAAAAATATGGCCTTTGTAGGGGCAAAATTGCTTTTAGCATTTATTATAATTTGCCTTTGCCAAATATATTTTCTAGCCCTTTTCTACCTGGGAGGAAAATATATAGGAGGATTTTCGACCATTGATTTTTCTATATATTTTTACTATATAGGTCTTAGCATCTTGCTTGCCCTTCCAATAATTGGAATCTTTGGAGCCCTAGCCATAAGGATAAGGTCTTTTGGGATCACAGTTCTCCTATCTACAATCTTTACCATGTTTGGATTTGCAAGTGCCTTTAGGTCTTTAAAAATTGTAGGTCTAAGCTTTTTGGCAATAGAGGCTAATAATTTAAGGTTCATAAATCCACACGATTTGGTCTTATTATTTATTTTTGCTCTGGGAGAATTAGTAATTTTCTTTTACCTTTCAAATAGATTCTTAAAATACGAAAATAAGTAATTTTCAAAAAGTATTTATAGCTAACCTTGATTTTGGCCTATAAAATTTGACATATTATAAATTTTGATGTATTATTATAGAAAATAAAAATGTTAGTACAGAAAGACAGTTTTAATGAATTACTTTAGAGAAAAGACGGTTGGTGCAAGTCTTAGTAAGGATCAAAACTTATTCCCTCTGTAAGCAGAATAGCCGAAGTTAGTAAGCTATTACGGAAGCTACCGTTATCAGAAGCAAGAAGTTGTTAGACTTCTGTTGAGTTAATCTTTTAGATTATGAAATTAGGTGGTACCACGAATTGACCTCGTCCTATGTTAGGGCGAGTTTTTTTATTGAGATTTTATTAGAAAGGAATAGAGATGAAAAAATTATTAAGAAAAAAAATAACTGGGCTGATTATATCCCTTGGTGCAATCTTCATTTTGGGATCTTGTGCCAACAAGGAAGGGAAAAAAGAATACATAATTGGGGTAATCCAAATCGCTGACCACCCATCACTTGATGCGGCTAGGGAGGGATTTTTAGAGGAACTTGATAAGGAAGGTCTTTCCTACAAGCTAATCGACCACAGGGCAGGAGGGGATATTTCCCTCATCCCCCAGTTGGCAAGCGACCTTAAAATCAAGGGGGCAGACCTTATCTACACCATAGGCACTCCTGCTGCCCAAGGCGTTTATAATATAGTTAACGACAGGCCAATCTTATTTACGGCCGTCACAGACCCGATAGGGGCAGGTCTTGTGGATGAAAATACAAGAACTGGAGCAAATATCACCGGAGTTTCCGATTATGTCGACCCTGCCAAAGTTATTGATGATTTTTTGGAAATTTATCCAGAAACTAAGACCTTCGCTACTATGTATAACACGAATGAGCAAAATTCTCTTGTCCAAATCGAAGCCCTAGAAAAGGCCCTCAAGGAAAGGGGATTAAGCCTTAAAAAACAGGGAGTTTCATCAATCAACGACATTCCTCAGGCTCTTGCAAGCCTAAAATCTGGGACAGACGCCATGGTTACTGTCACAGACAATGTTGTTGTAAATGCAATGCCAGTTATAGCCAAGACCTTGAAAGATGAGAAAATTCCAAGTCTTGCCTTTGACGAAGGTTCAGTTGAAAACGGAGCCTTAATTGCTGAAGGAGTTAATTACAGGAGAGTCGGTATAAGGGCTGGCCAGATGGCGGCAGAAATTCTTAAGGAAAATAAGGAGATAAAAGAAATTCCTTTTGAAGATGCCAAGGACTTAGAAATGCTTGTAAATAAGGAAACAGCAGAGATTTTGGGCCTTGATTTAAACAAGGAAGCCCTCAAAAAAGCAAATATTAAGGAAAATAAGGAAGGAAAGTAAAATGACAGTTTTAATAAATATCATGGCCTCATCGGTCGAAATTGGCTTAATCTTCGGAGTTCTCGCCATGGGCTATATGGTCACATACAAAATTTTGGAATACTATGACCTAACTCTGGAAGGATCCTACCCACTCGGAGCGTTTCTTACAGCGGCAGCTATTACAAGCGGTTTAAATCCCTATTTGGGTCTTGTTTTATCTGTTCTAGGCGGTGCGGCAGCAGGTTCTATCACTTATTTTCTCTATAAAAAAGTGAGAGTCGAGCCTCTTTTAACAGGTATCTTGACCCTAACCATGCTTTATTCAGTGAATTTAAAGATTAAGGGAGTGTCAAATATTCCGGTTGCTCAGTATCCATCAATTTTTGGCAGCCTTCCTAAATGGATAATTCTCCTCGCCTTTGTCCTTGTAATAAAATTTTTGATCGACCATTTTCTCAGAAGCGAGCAGGGATACTTGCTAAAGGTCACTGGCAACAACAGGAAACTTGTCAAGGCCCTAGGCAAGGACCCAGATACCTATGTATTTTTGGGATTAATTATATCAAATGCCCTAATTGGCCTTGCGGGAGGATTAATGACCAACTACCAAGGTTTTGCCGATATAGGCATGGGCACAGCAATGATTGTTACAGGCCTTGCTTCAATCATAATCGGTGATACAATTGCCAAAAATTCAAACAAACTAAGAGATACTACAAGAGCGATTTTGGGAGCTATTGTCTATAGGATAATTTCAGGCTTTGCCATCTTCTTTGGCCTAAATCCAAATGACCTAAAGCTAATCACTGCCCTAATCGTAATAGCCTTCATCGCCTACAATAATTACCTAGGCAAAAAACAGTACAGAAAGTTGGTAAAAGATGTTAGAAATTAGGAATATATCAAAAACCTTTAACCTTGGCACTCCTGAGGAAGTGACAATTTTCGATAATTTTTCCCTAAAAATTGAAGAAGGAGTAGCGACAACCATTATAGGCCCAAACGGCTGTGGCAAGTCGACCCTTATGAATATAATCTCTGGGTCACTCAAAGTTGATTGCGGTTCGGTTTTAATTGACGGTGAAGATGTGACCAAGCTTTCCGAAGAAAAAAGGGCAGCCTATATTGGAAAAGTAAACCAAGATCCAAAAGACGGAGTCGCAACCAACCTTGATATTTACGAAAATATGGCCCTTGCCCTAAAAAAAGGCAAGAAATTCACCCTAAAAAACCTAAAGAAAAACGCTGACGAAAAAGAGATTATAGAAAGGCTTAAGTCTTTGAATTTGGGTCTTGAAAACAAACTTCACACCAAGACCGGCCTTCTTTCAGGCGGCCAAAGGCAGTCCCTATCGCTTTTGATGGCAACAGCCAAGAGGCCAAAACTTTTGCTCCTTGATGAGCATACAGCGGCCCTAGATCCAAAGACAAGTAGGAATGTAATGGATAAGACCAGGAGCCTTATTGATACAGAAAAAATCACCACCCTTTTAATTTCCCATAACCTAAGGGATGTCATAAAATATTCTGACAGGATAATTATGTTAAATAAGGGAAAGATTGCCATAGATGTGAGGGCAAAAGATATCACCGAACCTGAACTAATAAAAAAATACAAGGAAGAACTCGGCGAATACGAAGGATAAAAAATAGCTAGGAAGTCCAAGTGAGGATTTTCCTAGCTATTTTAAGCTAATATTTAAAAGGGTTTTAACTCAGCATTTAATTTTAGCCAATCCTTGGAAAATTTGGAGGGACCAAGGCCTTGGCTTATTTTTTTACAATTTTTTTGTAAATAGCGAATACAGCCATGCCTATAAGGGCGTTTACCACAATAGCGCCACCTGGTTTGATGTCAAAATGGTAAGAAACAATGATTCCCACCATCATATAAATCACGCCAAGTATAGTAGTTATGAAAAAGGTTTGTTTATAGGATTTGGCGACTATGAGGGCTGTTGCAACCGGAAGGACAATGAGGCTTGTTACCATCAAGGCTCCGATTATCTTAACAGACAAGGCTATAGTAATTGCTGCAAGGAGGGTAAAGACGGCGTCCATTGCCTGGACCTTAACCCCAGATAGTCTTGCAGTATTTGGGTCAATGGCGATGGCCAAGAGGGCTGAATACCTGGTCGCAGAAAGGATAATAACCAGGATAAATACAATAGAAGTATTTATAATATCAGTTGTAGTTACCGATGAAATCGAACCGAAAAGGTAGGATTCAAAGGAATTGCCACCGGGAGCGAAATCTGACAGGATGGCAGCTATACCAAGGCCTGTCGACATGATTACCGCTGTTGCCATATCCCCATATTGGGGAAATTTTTTTCTTATTAATTCTATTAGGAAGGCTGCAAGGACGCAAATTATTGCAGATCCAAGTAGGGGGTCAAAACCTAATATTAATCCCATACCAACACCAGCTAGGGCTGTGTGGGAGAGGGCATCTCCAATCATGGAGGTTTTTCTGTTAACCATTACAATACCAATGATTGGGATCATTATTGAAAGAAGAAAGCCTAGAAAAAGAGCTTTTCTCATAAAAGCAAATTCTAACATCTGACTAGCCTCCCTTCTACCATCTCGTATTTTTGCATATTTAGGTCAAGACTTTCCATTTCCTTAAGTTCGTGGGTGACCATGACAATTGTTATAGAAAATTTCTCGGAAAGTATATCTATGGTTTCAAAGAAATTTGCCTTGCTTTCCTTATCGACACCTGCTGTAGGTTCGTCAAGGATAAGGATTTGAGGATTGTTAATCATAGACTTGGCAATCATTGCCCTCTGTGCAAGGCCACCAGACAATTCATTGACTGGAGTATTGATGTATTCTTCCATGCCCATTTTTATAAGGATATCCCTTGCCTTTTGGTAGTGGATTTTTTTAGGAATTTTAATTATGCCAAAATCCTCATAAAGGTTCAAAGATACAAGCTCTAGGCAGGTTATAGGAAAGGATATTTTGTTTACTATATTTATTTGGGGAACATAACCGATGTCCTTATAGGACTTGTAATCTTCGATATTCTTGCCTAAGATTTTTATAGAACCTGAATCTTTTTTTAATTCACCCAACATTAATTTTATTAAAGTTGACTTGCCACTGCCGTTTCCACCGAGGATGAGGGCCAAATCTCCCATTTCTAGGTCAAAATCACAAGATTTTATGACGGGGATTTTATTGTAGGCAAAAGTCAAATTTTTTATTTCTATTGCTTTCATTTTTCCTCCTCGACCATAGACTTGTAGAGATTTTCAAGATTCATTCTCATCAGATCAATGTAAGATTGGTCCTTATCCTTTTGCTCTTTGGTCAAATATTCCATAGAGGCAAGGGGAGAAGTTTTGCCGCCTATCTCTTCGGCAAGGGCAGCGGCCTGTTTTGGGTTTTGCCCATATTCGTAAAAGACTGTTGAAATATGGTTATATTCCGAAAAATCTATAGCCTTTTTGATTGTCTTAAGACTTGGGCTTTCAAGGCTGGTTAGGCCTTGGAGAGGGTACTGGGTAAGGTCAAAGTCCCTAGCCAGATAGGCGTAAGCATAGTGTAAAGTTAGGAAATTTTTCCTAGACTTATCTAGCTTGGAGAATTTTTCTGTGTATTCTGCGTCTATATCTGTCAGTTGGTCTACATATTTTAGTTTATTTTTTCTATAAGTTTTTTCGTTTTTTGGATATTTTTCAATCAATTTTTCTTGGATGGCGTTGAGGTATTTCTTGGCATTTACGATGGAAATCCAAGAGTGAGGGTCATAGGTGATTTTGTCAAAACCTGATGAAGAGCCTTCCATAAGAGAGACTTCTTTGCCCTCATCCTTTAAGAAATTGCCCTTAGCGTCTACGAAATTATAAGGGAGCAAGTCCTCACTAACCCTATCGGATATAAATATCCACTTGCCATCTTCAGGGAAATCAAAAAAGACTTCGCCGGATTCGTGGCCCATTTCAATACCATAAACCTTGCCTTCTTCTACTTTGTTGGTAGATTTTTGATGGACTAGCTCGCCTTTTTGGCTCATGACTTCCTTGGCTTTTTTGACCAAGTCTTTTTGGTCAAGACCTTCATCTTTTATAAAGGCAACCCTCATCATGTCTTCGTGGGTGTGGCCAAAGTCAATCTTATTTTTGCCAGCCTTTATATCAAGCCTTGCTAGGTATTGAAAATCACCGATAGCAGCTGCACCCTTATAGGTAATAAGGTCTACAGAATCGGAAAGCTTTAGGATATCAAGGTCTGGCAAGTTTTCCTTTACGGTATCTAACCAAGGTTCCATGTTGGCCCCATTTACAACCAAGAGGTCGCAAGAAGCGAGTTTTTTCATATCCTTAGCAGAAGGTTCCCATTCGTGGGGCATCTTGTCTACAGGCATGAAACTTTCTACATTGACAGTGTCTCCGCCAATCATTTGGACAAGATCATGGACTGGGTAAAATGAAGTATAAATTAGGGGTTTATTTCCAGATTCCTTAGACTTCTTTGAACACCCACTCGCCAAAACAAGAACGAAGATAGAAAAAACTGTAAGAAATTTTCTTCTCCCATTTTTTTGGCCAAGAAATACTTGGCCAAGGGAGAAAATCTTATTCAGTAATTTCATCTATGATTTGTTGGTCAGTTGAAGATGGTTTTACAAATGTTGGGTACCAGCCTTCTTCCTTAAGTAGGCTATCCTTGTCATCACCATATCTCATGTGGAAGTGGGTTAGACTCTCTTCACCGTGGATAGGCATCATTAGAAGAACCTTGTAAGGAGCATCTTCGCTTTTTGCTTCAAATACGTCCCATTCAAGCTTGTGACCACCGTGTTCTACTTCTATTTTTTCTTTATAGGTATAATCAGCTTCACCGATAACTTCGCCCTTAGCATCTGGGAATTCTTTTAAGAATTTAATATGGTCACCTTTAATCTCGAGTCCACCGAAGTCACATTTTCTCTTTTTGAGATAAGCTTCTTTGGCACTAGCTTCGTCTGTTTTTTCTTTTTCAGCTAGAGTTTTGAAAGCGTCTTGGATTTCAGCTTTTTCTAGGTAACCACCCATGTTATTCCATTCGCCTTCCCAGTCAGCTATGCTTGCTTGTTCAGCTTCTTCAGCAGGTTTTTCATTTTCAGCAGGTTTTTCGTCCTTAGCTGTTTCTTCAACCTTTGTTTCAGCCTTAGTATCTTCCTTTGTTTTTGTATCAGCTGCGTCTTTTTGGCAAGCTGCTAGGATAAGACCTAGAGAAAGTAGGGCTGTTAATGCAATTTTTTTATTGTTTTTCATAATAAGTACCTCATATTTTTGTATTTTAACTTTGTCAATCGATCAACTAACTACGATAATGATAACACCTATTAACTGCGATGTCAAGAATGATTTGCATTATCGAGCAAAAATAATAAATTAGCAAGGGTAAATTAGGATTTTATACATAAGTTTAATGTTGGTATTTTAAGGGAAATTGAGGATTTGATTTATTTTTAAAACAAAATAAATTCTGGCCTAAAATATAAGATAAATTATAATTTTTCTAGAAAAAGATAGGAATCTGACTTAAAATTTATAATAGTTTAAAAATTGGAATTGATTTTTAAAATAAGAAGCAAAATTAGTTTAAGTTAGGATTGAAAAATATATACAAACAGAAAAAATTAAAAAAAAGTGACTGGCTTTTTTTCTTTGCCAGTCACTTTTATCATGACTATTTCTTTGTATAGTTTGGAGATTCTCTTGTAATTTGAATATCGTGTGGGTGGTTTTCTACTAGGGAAGCAGGGGAGATTTTTACGAATTTTGATTTTTCGTAAAGTTCTTTGAGGTTTGCTGCTCCTACATAGCCCATACCAGATCTTAGTCCGCCTAAAAGTTGGTAGACAACATCGCCAACAAGACCTTTGTAGGCAACACGTCCTTCAACGCCTTCTGGTACGAATTTTTTGGTGTCATTTTGGAAATATCTGTCAGATGAACCTGATTTCATGCTTGCGAGAGATCCCATGCCGCGGTATTCCTTAAATTGCTTACCTTCGAACATGATTGTTTCTCCCGGACTTTCTTCAGTACCTGCAAAAAGAGAACCAGCCATGATGACATTAGCACCACAAGCTAGGGCCTTGGTAATATCTCCTGAATATTTGATACCACCATCTGCTATTACTGGGATGCCGTATTCTTTGGCAACTTCAACGCAGTCGACAATGGCAGATATTTGTGGGACACCAACACCTGTTACAACCCTGGTTGTACAAATTGATCCAGGACCTATACCGACTTTGACACAGTCAACTCCTGCTTCGATTAAATCTCTTGCAGCCTCGCCTGTTGCAATGTTGCCAGCAATTACTTGGAGGTCTGGGTATTTGGCCTTAATTTTCTTAACAGCTTCCATCACGCCTTTGGAGTGGCCGTGGGCAGTATCAAGGGCGATTACGTCAACTTTTGCACCAACAAGGGCGTCAACTCTTTCCATCATATCAGATGTGATACCAACGCCAGCACCAACAATGAGTCTGTCTTGGGCATCTCTTGCTGAATTTGGATATTGTCTGGTTTTTTCTATATCTTTGATTGTGATAAGGCCTTTTAGCTTACCTTCGTCATCAACAATTGGGAGTTTTTCAACCTTGCCAGATTCCATTTTTTTAATGGAATCTTCCATGCTGATACCTTCGTGGCCTAGGATCAAATTTTCCTTGGTCATTATATCGTCAATAAGTACGCTTTTGTCATCTTGGAATCTCACGTCCCTGTTGGTTAAAATTCCCTTTAGGTACATATTATCATCAACTATTGGCACACCTGAAATCCTGTAATGTGCCATAATATCAAGGGCATCGCCAAGGTTGTTGTATGGGTGTAGATAGAAAGGATCGGTTATAACTCCGTGCTCACTTCTCTTAACCCTGTCAACTTGGGCAGCTTGCTCTTCTATTGACATATTTTTGTGGATAATACCAATGCCGCCTTGTCTAGCCATAGCAATTGCCATTTCGTATTCTGTGACAGTATCCATTGATGCTGACATTAATGGAATATTAAGCTTAATTTTCTTTGTTAAGTTTGTTTTGATATCTACTTGATTTGGCAAAACTTCAGATGGGCCTGGAACTAGAAGTAGGTCATCAAAAGTAAATCCGTCGCCGATAATTTTCATATTAATCTCCTCTTTTCTTTTTCTAATAGAAACAATCCAACCTTCAAGCAAAATCTTTGCTTTTTGCAACACTCTATTCAATTATTTTTCTTACTATACCTTTAAAAATAAGACTCGTCTAATAATTTTCCTAAGAGATTTAAAACTGGCAGATTTACAAGGAAATTAGTAGAAATTGTCCCTTGCAAATAAAAAATCGCCCCGAAGGACGATTTCTTTTTTATTCATTTACCATTAGGTAATTATAGGCTCCAAGGGCTGCTGTGGCTCCTGTGCCAGCGGCGATTACGATTTGCTTAAATTTAGTATCTGTGGCATCACCTGCGGCGTAGATTCTTTCAATGCTGGTAGATCCATCACTTGATGTTGTGATTTCTCCCATCTTATTTAGGTCGATGCCTGAACCGTCTAGCCATTCGGTATTTGGAATGAGGCCGACTTGGATAAAGCAACCTGCTATATCAAGCTTGTTTTCCTCGCCACTTACCCTGTCTGTATATTCGAGTCTTTCAACCCTGCCTTGGCCGTAAAGGCCTGTTGTCTGAGCGTTTGTTATGACTGTCACATTAGGAAGTGATTTTAATTTCTTTTGTAAAATCTCATCTGCCTTTAGTTCTGGCAAAAATTCAAGTACTGTAACGTGTTTTACAATACCTGCAAGGTCTATAGCTGCCTCTATACCAGAGTTGCCGCCACCGATTACAGCGACGTTTTTGCCCTTAAAGAGTGGGCCATCGCAGTGGGTGCAATAGGCAACTCCCTTGTTTCTAAACTCGGTTTCACCAGGGATTCCGATTAGTCTCCACCTAGCGCCAGTTGCAATTATTGCAGTTTTTGCAAAGAGCTTAGCTCCATTATCAAGGCTTACTTCTACCTTTCCGTCCAAAGATTTTATTCCATCTGCAAGGATACCTGTCATTAGGTCAACACCTAGGCTTGTCACCTGATCTTTCATTTGGACCATAAAATCAGGTCCTTCTGTGTATTTAAAACCAGGAATATTTTCGATAGACAAGGTCTCATTGACTTGTCCACCAAATTCGCTGGCCACAAGGCCTGTTTTGATTCCTTTTCTAGCTGCGTAAATTGCAGCTGTAGCCGCTGCTGGCCCCCCACCGATAATTAGGGTATCAAAAACTCCTTTATTATCAAATTCTCCCTTATCAACCTTAGTTCCAAGTTTATCTAAAAGGCTTGATAGGGATTGCTTGCCGCCTTCGAAAAATTCTCCGTCCTTAAAAATAGCAGGAACAGCGAGAACGTCTCTTGATTCTGCAAGGTCTTGGAACATGCCGCCTTCGATCATGGTGTGGTTTATATTTGGATTTAAAATCGCCATGATATTTAGGGCTTGGACTACGTCTGGGCAGTTGTGGCAAGAAAGGGAAACTATGGTTTCAAAATCTGCACCACCAAGTGATTCTATTCTTTTCTTGTCAGCATCATCAATCTTTGGCTCAATACCACCTGCTTGGAGCATGGCAAGGGCAAAGGATGCAAACTCATGGCCAAGAGGAAGGCCTGCAAAGATTATCCTGCCATGGTCAAAGGATCCCTTGATTTCAAAAGATGGACTAAGTGGGAGGTCTTTTTCAACAAGGCTAAGCTTATCAGAAAGACCTACAACTTCCTCAACAAATTCTCTAACTTTTTTGGAATTTTCGTCATTATGAGCAGAAAGCCCAATAGTGACCTCTGTTTTCAAGAGGTCAAAATATTGGGCCAACTGGTTTTTTAGATTATTATCTAACATATTAGATTTTACCTACTAGGTCAAGTCCTGGTGTAAGTGTTGCGTCAGCTTCGCTTTCCCATTTAGCTGGGCAAGCTTGGCCTGGGTGTTCTGCAACGTATTTTGCAGCCTTAACTTTGTTTATATTTACATTAGCTTTTCTACCTATACCATCAGCGTTGATTTCTATAGTTTGGATAACATTTTCTGGGTCAATAACAAGGGTTGCTCTGTGAGCCTTGCCTGATTCGTCAAGTAGGCCAAGTTCTCTTGTAAGTTCTTTATTAGAATCACCAATCATTGTGTACTCGATTTTGCCAATAGCTTCAGAGTTGTCATGCCAAGCTTTGTGAACAAAGTGGGTATCTACAGAAACTGAATAAACTTCAGCGCCAAGTGCCTTTAGCTCTGCGTATGATTCTTGCATGTCTTCAAGTTCTGTTGGGCAAACAAAAGTAAAGTCAGCTGGGTAGAAGATAAGAACCGTATAAGAACCCTTTAAGTCCTCGTTAGTAACTGTTACAAATTCATCTTTAGCTGGGTTATAAGCGTCAAGTTTAAATTCTGGTAATGTTTTTCCTATTAAAGCCATAATATACTCCTTAAAATAATATTTCAGAATTGTTAGCTCTGTAATAATAATTATAATCATTCTAAATATAATAGTCAAGTTTTGCTTCCAATCCTAAGTAAGAAATTTTTAAAAAATATATATTCTAAAAATTTTAGAAAAAAAGCTTCAAACAAAACAAAGTTTTAAATATAGTTTCGGAATAAAGTTTTACACTTTTAAGTAAATACATGGTTTGCAAGATATTGATAATTGTTTACTTTTTCTATAAAACATGGTATTCTAAAGGCATAAGAAGCATTACGAAAGGAGTAACGTATGACTAACAAGAAAAGGATTTCATTAGCTTTAGCTTTACTTCTAGGGCTGTCTAGTTTTACAGCTTGCCAAAAATCAGAAGAAAAGCCTGCTGAAGAAAAAGCACAAGAAGAAAAAGCAGACGAAGCTGATAAGAAGGAAGCAAAGCCTGAAAATGAAGGCAAAAAAGAGGGCGAAAAAACTGATGGAAAGTTCGAAGCTACTGGTCCAGGCTATGGTGGAGATATAAAAGTAGCTGTGGACTTAAAGGATGGAAAGATAGAAAATATAGAAATTCTTGACAACCTAGAATCAGCTGGCGTAGGAAAGGTAGCCATGCCAATAGTTGCAGATAGGATTAAAAAGGGTCAATCTGTAAATGTTGATTCTGTTACAGGAGCTACAGCTTCATCAAAGGGGCTTATGCTCGCAGTTACCAATGCTTTAAAAGAAGCCAAAATAGATGATAAGTTCAAAGAAGAATATAAGGAGGACAGAGAATATCCAAGCGAACTTGACGCTGATGTAGTAATCCTAGGTGGCGGTGGTGCTGGTCTAGCTGCTGCTGTTGAAGCTGTAGAAAAGGGCTCATCAGTAATAGTAGTTGAGAAAAATGGATATGTAGGTGGAAATACTATCCTATCTGGTGGTATATATAATGCACCAGATCCAGAAAATCAAAAAGCTCAAGGCATAGAAGATTCAAATGAATTATTCTTTAAGCAAACATTCGAAGCAGGGGATGAAGTAGCAAACCCAGAATTAGTAAAAACCATGACAGACAATGCTTATGATGGTCTTGTATGGTTAAAGAAACTTGGAACTAAGTTTGAAGATAAGATAATTCAAGGAGCTGGCTCCCTCTATCCAAGAACCCACCAAGCTGTAAAACCTAATGGAACAGGACTGATAGAAGCTTACGAAGAAAACCTAAATGGCAAAGAAAATTATAAACTTTTAACAGAAACAACAGCTAAAAAGATTTTGATGGATGGCGATAAGGTAAGCGGAGTAGTTTGTGAAAACCATGATGGATCAGAATTAAAAATAAAGGCAAACAAGGCGGTCATAATTTCTACTGGTGGTTTTGCTAAAAATGCAGAAATGGTTGTAGAATACAAAGATGCAGAAAAATGGCCAAACTTAGATGAAAATACTATATCTACAAACCTTGATTCTATAAGAGGTGATGGTATTACCATGGGCAAGGAAGTTGGAGCTGACCTAGTAGACATGGGTCTAATGCAATTTTTATACTTAGGAATACCAAAGAAAGGTCAAATAACTGGACTTGTGGATTTAGGTGCAGAAAAAACCTTATTTGTAAATAAAGAAGGCAAGAGATTTGTCAGAGAAGATGGTAGGAGAGATGTAATCTGTAAGGCAATATTTGATCAAACTGATGGAGAAATGTGGTTAATACATTCATCAGATGCACTTGATTTTGATACAGAAAAAACCATAGAAGGCAAAGATTTCAAAACAGTATTAGAAAATGGTGAATTCGGATGGGTTAAGGGTGATACCCTAGAGGAATTAGCTGAAAAGATGAATGTTCCTTATGAGAACTTAAAAGAAACCATAGACCAATACAATAAAGCGGTTGATGATAAAAAAGATGAATTTGGACGTGAGAACCTAACAATTAAATTTGAAAAAGGCCCATTTGTAGGTGTACCTAGAGTTCCATCCCTACACCATACAATGGGAGGATTGAGAATTGATAAAGATTGCCACATACTAAATAAAGATGGCAATGTTATAAAAGGTCTTTATGCTGCTGGGGAAGTAACTGGAGGCATCCATGGAGCCAACAGAGTTGGTGGAAACGCTATAGTAGATACAGTTGTATTCGGTAGAATAGCAGGACAAAATGCTGCTGATGAGAAATAAAACAATAAAAGGATGTGAAAATTCACATCCTTTTTTATGCAAAAAATTTATTTATTATAAAATTAAGTATATAATATCAGAGCAAGGTCTTGAAATCACTGTATTATTTTAGTCTAAGAGGCTTTATTCAAATTTAAAATCAGAGAACCTGATAAGACTAAAACCATTCCGATTGCGAGGTTAGTAGTAAAAGCTTCACCAAGGGTTAGGACAGAAAGGATAGAGCCAAAAAGCGGCACAAAAAGTTTGTAAATTCCAAACTCTCCAGCAGAATGGTATTTAAGCACAAGTGTCCAAATAGTAAAGGCGGTTGCCGAAATGAAGGCGGCGTAAAGTAATAAAATAATAGCCTTGAGGTTAAAGTGAAGATTTCCATCTCTTAGGATAAGACCTGTTATTATCATCAAAGTCGCCCCGATAATAAATTGCATGGCCATGAGGAAGTAGGAATTTTCCTTTTGACCGTATTTTCTTATAAGAACTGTGCAAAGGGCGTTAACTGTTGTAGACATCAGGATAAAGCCGTCGCCAGTTAGCTTAAAACCAGCATCTCCGCCAGCTTTTCCCATGTTTGTGATGATAATGCCTGCTGTGCCGAGGATTAGGGCAATAATCATATTTTTATTAATCTTATCCCCAGGCAGCAAGAGGAGGGAGAAAATCACAACAATAAAGGAGTTTGAAGCCTGAATTATAGACGATTTGACTCCTGCTATGTGGGAGAGGCCTATATAATAGAAAATATATTGGATGAAGGTCTGGATGATGCCTATAAAAATAATAAATTTCCAATTTATTTCATTTTTCTTTATTTTTTCCTTATTGAAAAGGCCTAAATATATAAAAGTAATAATCCCCGCCATAAAAAACCTCATGCCAGCTATGAGAATTTTTGCACCTGTATCTAATGGGTTGATGGCCAATTCGGCATAGGTGGTTTTTATTGTAGGAATGGCTGAACCCCACAAAAGCATGGCGAAAATTGAAAATATAATCGCGTTTTTCTTATTTTTTAACAAATTAACCTCCTGGTAAAATTTTTTCTGCTAGTAAGACTTTACCAAATAAAAAGATTTTAGCAAAAGAGTAAGGCTTGGTTTTAGAAATCGAAAAAAATCATCTATAAAAATTAGGGCAGTAAAATTATTTGGGATTTTATAATAGAGGACTCTTGTAGAAATTAGCAAGGGAAAATAAAAAAACAAATATACATGATTTCGTTTTTATGAGTGAATATATACGGTATAATCCTAGTGAATATTTAATATACCAGCTAATTTAGGAATAATTATAAATACTATGATCTAGATATTAGTTTAAAAAAATAATTGACGAGATTAAAATTGCAGTTTTTTTGTAAAGTAGCTATGAAATCGTTTTTTTTAAAAATAAAACAATAGTTATTTAAATTTTAATAGAAAGAAGAGGAGCCTATGGATTTTTGTGAACTTTTACTAGAAAAAATGGTCCCTGCCTATGGGTGCACGGAGCCAGTTGCCCTTGCCTTGGCAGCTAGCAGAGCCAAAGATCTTTTGGGAGAAAATCCCAGAAAAATCCACGCCACCCTATCGGGAAATATTATAAAAAACGCCAACAGTGTAAAAGTGCCAGGAACAGAGGGGAGAAAGGGAATAGAAATTTCCTTGGCTGTTGGAGCTTTTCTGGGAGATTATAGGAAAAAATTAGAGGTGATTTCTGGCATAGACAAGTCAAAGCTCGCCTACATGGACGAACTGCTCACAAAGGGTCTAGTTGATGTTTCTTTAGACCACGATAAGGTAGGGCTTTATATTGATATATCAATGGAAGGGGAGTCTTCTAGGTCGGAAGTTATCATAAGTGATCACCACACAAATATTGTCTATGAGAGCAAAAATAACCAAGTAATCCTCGATAAAAGATGCGAAAAAAGAGCGGAAGAGTCTATTAAGCAATTGAATTTCGATAGGATTTATGATTTTGCAAAAAATGGTGACTATTCAAGGCTTATAGACATCCTTGATAAGGAAATCGCCTATAATTATGCCATAGCCAAGGAAGGCATGGAAAATCCTTGGGGAGCTAATATCGGGAAAATTTTGTTATCAGAAGCAAATGGAAAACCAATAGAAAAATACATAGCCTATGCAGCAGCGGGATCTGATGCCCGTATGGCAGGTTGCGAAAAGCCAGTTGTGATAAATTCAGGCTCGGGAAACCAAGGGGTGACAGTGTCAGTTCCTATAATTTTATATTGTGAGGATAATAATTGTAGCAAAGATTCGCTCTACAGGGGATTGATTTTTGCTAATCTAATCGCCCTTTATATCAAAGAAGGCATTGGTGAACTTTCTGCCTATTGTGGAGTTGTTTCTGCAGGAGCGGCCGCCATTGCTGGCCTTGCCTTTGTCAAAAATGAAGATAAGGAAATAATAAAATCTACCATCATAAACGCCCTAGCAACTAATTCTGGCCTTTTATGTGACGGAGCCAAGGAGTCTTGTGCAGCCAAAATCGCATCAAGTTTGAAAGTCGCAAATATGGCCTATATCCAAGCCAAAACGGGCAATTCCTTTAAATTCGGCGACGGAATTGTAAGTGATGATATTGACAAAATGATAGAAAGGGTTGGAAACATAGCCCAAAAAGGCATGAGAGAAACTGATAGGGTAATTTTAAATGAAATGATTAATAAATAGAGATTTTTCTATATAGCCGAATTTGGGCAAGGGGAAAGGGAATTTATTGGTAGGTGTTCGTATATATCGTAATGTTTTTGCAAATAACGCTCCTATTCGTCGCGTCACTTGCAAAAAATTACACAAGGTTTCTCATCAATTTTCCTGCGGACTTCGTCCTTGTAAAATTGTGAGAACCGTAAAAATTTTGCTCACAATGCAGACCAAAATTTCCTATGGAAATTTTGTAAAGAACGTAATGTTTTTATTTCAGCTGCTCCTATTCGTCGCAGCCTCAATAAAAAATTACATAAGGTTTCTCATCAATTTTCCTGCGGACTTCGTCCTTGTAAAATTGTGAGAACCGTAAAAAACATTGTTTACAATGTTTTTTACTACCATTAAAAAAGACCATTAGTTTACTAATGGTCTCTAATGGGTGGGATTTCTCCCTGAGTTAAACAGCTAAGTTCGTTAATTTTACGAACTTTCCTATTTAGTATAGCAAGAATTAGCCAATATGTAAAGCTTTTTAGAAAAATTTGTTAGTTTTGTTAAAAACTTATCAATATTTTTTATGATTTCGGGTATAAATACTAGAGATTGGAGTTGAGATGAAAACTTTAGTAGGAATAGATTCAATAAAAACTTTTGAAAATTCAGTTGAAATCGGAAATATATTTAAGGCCAACCTTTCATCGGATGTTGAGGTCATGCCTTTTCTAGATGGGGGCGAGGGAACAGTTGAAGCCATGCAGGCCATTATCAAGGGCAAATACAAGTATGTCAACGTCCACAACCCTCTAAATGATGTTATTACAGCCAGATACATACTAAAAGACGACCTTGCCGTGATGGAGATGGCTGAGTCTTCTGGTATCAGGCTTCTTTATAAGGAAGAGCTCAGGGTTATGGAGTCATCTTCTCTTGGTTTTGGGGAAATGGTCTTAGATGGTCTTAACAACGGGGCTAGGTCCTTTTATATAGGTATTGGTGATACAGCGACAAATGACCTTGGCATGGGCATGCTCTATGCCCTTGGGGTCAGATTTTTTGACGAGGAAGAAAACGACCTAAATCCTATTGCAGAAAATATGGAAAGAGTCGTAAGGGTTGATATGACTGGATTTGATGAAAGACTCAGAGGGGTTAATATCAAGATTGCCACATCCACCAATCAAACTCTTTTTGGAGAAAATTCTTTCCTCGAAGATAGGGTTTACAGAAAAGGTGCCAGCGACTACGACACAGCTAGGCTTTTTAAGGGCTGCAAGCATTTTAAAAAGGTAATTGAAGACAGCTTGGGAACAGGCCCTGTAGATATGCCTGCCATGGGATCTGGCGGAGGAGTTGCCTGGGCCCTTTATATGTTCTTTAGGGCAAATATTTCAAAATCAATGGACTTCATCCTTGAAACTGTCGATTTCAAAGACCTTATCAAGGACAAAGATGTCTTTATCCTTGGTGAAAATGTGGATCAATTTAATGGAGCCGCTTCTATAAATGTGGCAAGTCTTGCTAAAAGATACAAAAAAGACATCAAGATTATTTTCCTCCAAGATAAGGACGGAGAAAAGATTGAAAACAGGGGAGATTTCGACCTGGTTTATACCTACAGACTCAAAGACGCCTACGATAGAAAAGACATCCACAAGGAGATAGGAAGTCTTGCTAGGAGTCTTGACAAGTCTATTTTGACGGAAAAAAATTAGGGTATAGTAGACTTATGAATATAAATTTAGAAAGACTTAGCCAATCCAAGGTGACATCGGGTCTTATGATTATAAATATAATCGTATTTATCTTGATGAGCCTAAGTGGCGGTAGCGAAAGTATTGAAAACTTAATAAGATTTGGGGCAAATTCCAAAATTCTTGTGGCCCAAGGTGAGTGGTGGAGGCTTTTTACAGCGTCTTTTATCCATATAGGATTTTTCCATATCCTTTTTAACATGTATTTTTTCTATAGTTTGGGTCCGATTTTCGAAAGAATGTATGGGTCAGTAAACTTTTTGATAATTTACTTAGTTTCAGGGATTTTTGGAAACCTTATATCCTTCGCTTTTGGCGATCCTTATACAGTATCAGCTGGTGCATCAACCAGCCTTTATGGCATGTTAGGCCTTGCCATCGGCATGATGGTGACCTATAGGAATGATGAAATCATCAGGAGCTTCGGGGCAAGCTTTGTCTCTGTTGTGGTGATAAATGTGATTTATTCCTTGTTAGCACCTGGCGTTGGGGTTTACGGCCATCTTGGTGGTTTTATCGCAGGTTTTATCCTAGTGGGGATTTTCCCTATTTTAGGCAGGGACCTTGCTACTACAAGACGCCTTATTTCCCTAATAATCTTATTGGGTGGAGCTTTTGCCCTCTACAAGATTGGCCTTAGGTCTATGATAGGAGTCTAGATGAAGATAGTTTTAGCACTCATCCTTGCCCTTAGCCTTTCCGCATGTGGTTTTGAATCACAGAGCGAATTTAAGGAGGATAAGGGGGAGAATGTAAGCGAAGAGAAAATGGAATTTCCAGAAATCAAGTATATAGAAGATACAGATCCTAAAGATAGGGTGGATTTTGAAGACCTTTATGGCAAGGGCCGCATGTCTAGCAAAATTTACTTAAATGATGCTATGGGTTTTCTAAAGAAGTTTAACTTTGCTGGAAGGGAAATAGGAATCGAAGTCCTAGAATCATCCTATAGCCCAACTTCCTATACGACAGTCCTTTCTTTTAAGGATAATGACAATCTTGTCGAAAAGGAATATGGGCCTTTGGTAACTAGCGATAATATTTTTAGTCAGGTTGATATTGACATTGTCGATGCAGAATCTGGGCCATCTCTAATAGTGAGCCAGGTTGTGGTTGACGGCAATGAGACTAAGAGTGCTTATTATATTTACAACAAGTACATGTCATTGATAGACTCTTTTCACTTTGAAAACTCTATCGACGATGTGAATGTAAATGTATATAGGATGAGTAAACCTGTAGAAATAAGCGAAAATCCAAATCCATCTGATCTTGAGATGGCAATTTCCAAAAGAATTGACAAGGAAGAGGAATATCTCAAGGAAATCTTTGGACTATATAAAATCGAAAGTGAAAATATAAAAGCAGAAATAAACGGCAGGAAGGTCCTTGTAGGCCTCATGCCAAGCCCAAGTAAGGCTAGGATAATGGAATTAAAATTACTTGGTAAAGACCAAAATGATGCGATTTTAAGCATAAAATAAGAGGAGGAAATAATGAAAAGAAGTGAAGTTGAAGAAAGATTAAAATGGGACACCTCATCAATCTATGCTGATGATGAGGGATTTTATAAGGATATTGAGGAAATTAAGAGCCTTGTAGAAGAACTTAAGAAATTTAAGGGAAAAATAACTAGTGACCTTGAGACCTTCAAATCTTACCTAAAATTAGAAGAAGAATTTTCAAGAAAGATGGAAAAAGCCTTTGTTTATTCATCTTTAAAATCAGATGAAGATACCACAGTAAGCAAGTACCAAGAAATGAGCCAAGTAGCTCAAAATACTTATGTTTACGCATCAAGTGAACTATCTTTCATTTCACCAGAAATCCTATCCACAGATGAGAAAATTATCGATAAGTACCTAGAAGATCCAGAGCTTTCATACCTAAAACACTATTTTGAAGACAAATTTAGGGCAAAAGACCACGTTCTAGATGCAAAAAGCGAATCAATCCTTGCAGCCTTTGGTAAGTTAAAAAACAACCCACAAAATACTTACATGATTTTTAACAACGCCGACCTAAGTTTCCCAAGCGTCAAAAAAGACGGCGAAGAAATAGCCATTACAAATGCTAATTTCGTAACCCTTCAAGAAGACCCAGACAGGGACTTTAGACGCGAAGTTTATGAAAAATACTACCAAACTTACAGACAATTTTCTAACACCCTTGCATCTACACTTGACGGTGAATTTACAGCCCATAATGTAGAAGCAAAATTAAGAGGCTACAAGTCAGCTAGGGAAATGAGCCTTTTTGCAAATAATATACCAGAGGAAATTTACGACAATTTATTAGAAGTTGTTCACGAAAACGCTGGTATTCACAGAGACTACACCACACTTAGGAAAGAATATCTTGGAGTAGATGATTTAGGTTTCCACGATATTTATGTACCATTAGTAGAAGATTATGACAGGCAAA
Source organism: Anaerococcus sp. C0059F3 (assembly GCF_056590475.1). Taxonomy (NCBI): domain Bacteria; kingdom Bacillati; phylum Bacillota; class Tissierellia; order Tissierellales; family Peptoniphilaceae; genus Anaerococcus; species Anaerococcus sp. C0059F3. The sequence continues at coordinate 16,249 of NZ_JBWPWE010000010.1, read as the reverse complement.
TTGACTTTGACGAAGCAAAAGAAATTGTCCTTGAAGCAATCAAGCCACTTGGCGAAGAATATGTAAAAGTTGCCAAAGAAGGTTTTGAAACAAGATGGTTTGACGTAATGCCAAACGACGGCAAAAGGTCTGGTGCATATTCATCAGGATCTTACGACACCCAACCATTTATCTTATTAAACCACACCAACTCAATCAACGACCTATTCACTATAGTTCACGAACTAGGCCACTCAATGCACTCTTACTATACAAGACGTGAACAACCATATTTCTATGGTTCTTACTCAATCTTCTTAGCAGAGATTGCATCAACAACCAACGAGCTCTTGCTATTAAATTACATGCTTGACCACAGCCAATCAGAAGCTGAAACAAAATATCTATTAAACTACTTTGTAAACCAATTCAAATCAACAGTATTCAGACAAACAATGTTTGCAGAATTTGAACACAAGGTAAATAAATTAGTAGAAAACGCAGAGCCAATCCCAGCAGAAAGACTCCACGCAATCTACAAAGAATTAAACGAAGAACTTTTCGGCAAAGACATTAAAGTAGATGACTATATAGCATCAGAATGGGCAAGAATCCCACACTTCTATATGTTCTACTACGTATTCCAATACGCAACAGGCTTTATGAGTGCAGTAGCCCTAAGCCAAAAAATCCTTCATGGCACAGACGCCGACAGAGAAGCTTACCTAGGCTTCCTAAAAGCAGGCGAAAGCGAATACCCAATCGAAGTCCTCAAAAAAGCAGGAGTCGACATGACAAACAAAGAAGCCATGGAATCAGCAATGGAAGTAGCTAGAAAGGCTATGAAAGACTTAAGACAAGCAATTTTATAAAGAATAGAAAGAACCTAGCTTTAATAACTGGGTTCTTTTTCTTTGCCCAATTTTAAAGTTTATAAAATTCCATTGTTGTCGGAAACGTTTTCTATTATAGAAATAAAAAGTAATGGATACAAACAAATAATTTTCCATCAATTTGAAAAATATGGATATAAATCCATATAAGTGTTAATATTACAAGGTTTAAGGCTCGGAGAGATTTAGATATAATCAAGTTTTCGCTTCACAAGGTAAAAAATCTCGTAATATTTTATAAAAAAACCTTTACATTAGTATTTTTTTGTGATATTATAAAAATAACAAGAAATGGTATCGATTACAAAGCGTGATTTTTATATTCCAAGTATGATATAATAATAACAATAATAATTTAAACAGAGGAATAATATGAATATAAAATCTATCGCTAAACTTTCGGGAGTATCTACAACAACTGTATCTAGGGTCTTGAATGACTCTCCTTATGTAAGTGATGCAACAAGGAAAAAAGTTCTCCAGGTAATTGAAGAGAATGATTATATACCAAACAATATAGCTAGGAATCTCCACCAAAAATTTTCTAATAAAATCGGGGTTATAGTTGCTGATATCACTAACGAATTTTTTTCTAGTGCCATAAATGGAATTAGTAAGGTGATGGATGAAAATGGATTCCAGGTCTTGTTTTACAATACTGACGAGAATTTAAAAAATGAATCCAAGGCCCTGCATTCTATTTTTGAAGAAAGGCTAAGTGGATTGATAATTTCGCCTGTTTCTTCTAAAGATAAGAATACTTTGGAAAAATTAAAAAAACTCTCATTAAAAATGAAAACCCCCGTAGTCCTATTGGATAGGAATATAGAGGGGATTAGTTTGGATGCTGTTTTTGTTGACAATGAATGTGGGGCAAAAAAAGCTGTAAACGCGCTGATAAAGGAAGGTCACAGGGATATAGCTATTATCACAGGACCGATCACTTCTACTCCTGGTAATAGCAGGTATAGGGGGTATATAGAAGCCTTAAGGGAAAATAATATACCTATAAAAGAAGAATATATAGTATCAGGAGATTTCAAGGTAAGTATGGCCTACGAACAGACTAAGCGTTTGCTTAACTTAGAGAATCCACCTACTGCAATTTTTCTAAGCAATAATATGACAAGCTTAGGGGCGCTGAAATACCTTAAAGAAAAAAATTATAAGATAGGTGAGGATATTTCTATAATAGGATTTGATGAAATCAACCCATTTAGAGTGATAGACTATATTTTTTCCTATGTTGGAAGAGATGCTGAACAGCAAGGTAAGATTGCAGCTAAAGTTTTGCTAGATAGGATAGATAAGAGAAATGAGGGCGTAGATTTTAAACCTAAGAGAATAGTTTTAGAATGCTATTTAAGCCTGAATGGATCGGAAAAATTTAAACATAGAGAATAGGTCTTTGTAAAAAAATATAAATAAGATTTTTTTAAGAAAAATTGTAATCGATTACAATAATAAAATATCAAGTATAGGAGGTAGTATGAGTAAGGTAGTAGTTTTTGGAAGTTTTGTTGTGGATCTTATGGCTAGGTCACCACACTTACCATCACGTTCAGAAACGGTGAAGGGTTCGTATTTTCAAATGGGTGCAGGAGGAAAAGGTTTTAACCAAGGGGTTGCTTGTCACAAGGCTGGAGCTGATATGGCTATGGTTACAAAACTCGGTAAGGATAGTTTTGCAGATGTATGCTTGAATGTCATGCAAGATCTTAACATGAATAAGGAATATATTTTGACTTCTGAGAAAAAACAAACTGGAATTGCCTTAATAATGGTGGACGAAAACACAGGAGATAACCAAATTACAGTTGTTCCATCAGCTTGTAGTGATATAAAAATAGAAGAAGTTAATTCTTTAGAAAATTTAATCAAGGAAGCTGATTATGTTTTATTGCAATATGAGGTAAACCAAGACGCTAATGAAAGAATTAAGGAACTTGCCTTAAAAAATAATACTAAGGTCATAGTTAATACAGCTCCTTATGTTGAAGTTGGTGATGATTTTTATAAAAACCTTTACATGGTTACACCAAACGAGGTGGAAGCGGAAGCTATAACAGGGGTTAAAGTTGATTGTCTTGAAAATGCAAAGAAAGCAGCTGCCATATTTAGGGAAAAGGGAGTTTTGAATGTACTTATTACCCTGGGTTCACAAGGGGTTTTCGTTTCAGATGGTAAAAAAGAAGAAATAATAGATTCATTTAAAGTTAAGGCTGTGGATACAACTGGCGCTGGCGATGCCTTTAATGGTGGCTTTTTAGCTAGTTTATCAGAAGGCAAAGATATTTGGGATAGTGCAGTTTTTGCAAATGCTGTAGCAGCCTTGTCAGTTCAAAAATTGGGCACAACTCCAGCTATGCCAAGTAGAGAAGAAGTTGATAAGTTCTTAAGTGAAAGAAATAATTAGGAGGCAATTATGTTAAAAGGAATACCAACAGAGATTAGTTCAGAGCTTTTAAAAGCGTTAGCAGATATGGGTCACGGGGATATTTTGGTAATAGCAGATGATTTTTATCCACCATATTCCAAGACACCTAACGGCAGAAGCATAAATGCAAAAGGAAATACAGCGCCAGAAATGCTTGATGCGATTTTAAAATTATTTCCACTTGATACTGAATATGAAGCTTATCCAGTTGAGTATATGATTCCAGATGCTGATGCAAATATCAATTTAAGCCAAAGACCAAAGGTTTGGGATGATTGCATAAGGGTTTGTGAAAAACACGGTTTAACTAAGGAACAAGTTGGAGAAATAGAGAGAAGCAAGTTCTATGAAAAAGCAGGAAGGGCTTTTGTGACAGTTTGCACAAGTGAAAGAGAAGCCTATGGATGCTTTATAATCCAAAAGGGAGTTATGTAAAACAAATGGAAATTAATAAATATATTGATCATACATTATTGAAGGCTGACGCTAAGAAGGAAGATGTTATAAAAATTTGTAAGGAGGCGATAGAGTATAAGTTTAAGTCTGTCTGTGTAAATTCATCTTTTGCAAAATTGGTAAAAAAAGAACTGGAAGATAGCGGTGTAGACCTAACTGTTGTTGTTGGTTTTCCTTTAGGAGCTATGAGTACAGAGGCCAAAGTTTTTGAAACAAAGTATGCGATTGACAATGGGGCTGATGAGATAGATATGGTTATAAACATATCAGCCCTTAAGGATAAGGATTATGGTTATTTGGAGGAAGAAATAGGCAAGCTTAAAGAAGTTTGTGGACAAAAAATATTAAAAGTAATCATAGAAACATGCCTATTAACTGACGATGAGAAGGTTAAAGTTTGTCAAATTGCTAAAAAAGCTGGAGCTGACTTTGTAAAAACATCAACTGGATTTAGCACAGCGGGCGCTAAGGTTGAGGATGTTAGATTGATGAGGGAAACTGTCGGCGAAGACATGGGTGTAAAAGCATCTGGGGGAATAAGAACTCTTGAAGATGTAGAAAAATTTATCGAAGCAGGAGCTAGCAGGATAGGCGCTTCTGCATCTGTACAAATTATGGAAGAATTAAAAAATAGGGAGTAAAAAATGAAGAAATTTAGGTTGTTAAGTTTAGTTTTGGCACTAGTAATGATACTTGCTTCTTGTGGTGGAGCTAAAAAAGAAGAAAAAAAGGGCGAAGAAAAGACCGAGGGCAAGAAAGACTCTTATGACATTGTATACCTTACACCATCTACAGCATCTCAATTTTGGACTCACGTTGGTATAGGTATTGAAAATGCAATAAAAGATATGGAAGAAGAACACGGCATCAAAATCAATTATTCTATAGTAGGCCCATCAGAAGAAGGTCAAACAGAAGAATATGTTACTGCTTTTGAACAAGCCATAGCTAAAAAACCAGATGCAATCATTACCGCAACCTTAGCTATAGACTCAACAGTACCAAAAGCAAAAGAAGCTACAGACAATGGTATAGTTCTAAACTTTGTTAACTGTGGTCTAGGTATAGGCGATGACGGAGCTCACGAAGAGACCTATAACCAATTCTACTACTGCTCAAATAAAACTATTGGTGAAATGGCTGGAGAAGCATTCCTAAAAGCTAAAGAAGCTAAGAATATTGGAGAAGGCATAGTTGGAATTAACACAAACGTAGAAAACGAAGCCTTAGACCAAAGAGTTATTGGTTTTAGAGAATATGTAAAAGAACATGCACCAGAACTTGAACAAACAGATACTTACTATAACGGAAACGTAGTTGAAAAAGCTCAATCAAATGCTGAAAATATAATTTCAACATACGGCGATAAGTTAATGGGTATGTTCGCAGGAAATAACATCACTGGTAACGGCGTTGCCCTAGCAGTAGAAGGAGCAAAGCTAAAAGATAAGATAGTTACAGTTGCAGTTGACTCAGATGACACAGAAATCAAAGCTTTAAAAGATGGAGTCATTGATGCAATAATTGTTCAAAATGCTTATGAACAAGGTTATCTTGGAATGAAAAATGCTATTGAAACTCTAATCAACGGCAAAAACCCAGAAGAAAAGAAACAAGTAAATTGTCCTCCAAGCATAGTTGACAAAGACAACATGGAAGATCAAAAAATAAAAGAATTATTAGATCCAACCTTATTGAAAAAATAAGTTGTAATGAAATTTGTTATATGCTAGATAGATAAAAGAATCTTAGGCTTCTCTGAAATTAATAAAACTAATAAAGAGAAGCCTATAGATATTATTAGGAATGTTAAAATAGCAGGTTTCGAATGAGAGGTGAACATGGACAAAGACAATAATTTGATATTGAAAGTTGAGAATGTAATCAAGGTATATCCTGGTGTAACAGCTCTCGATAATGTATCATTTTCTATAAAAAAAGGTGAAGTTCATGCTTTGGTAGGGGAAAATGGAGCAGGCAAATCTACTCTTATAAAATGTATAATGGGAGTTGAAAAACAAAATTCGGGCCATATATATCTAAACAATGGAAGCGAGTGGATTGAAAACAAAGATGCGATAGAAGCCCAAAACAATGGTGTTTTTGCCAACTATCAAGATGTAAATATTGCTCCAAATTTATCTGTAGCCGAAAATTATTTTTTAGGTAAGCAGCCATCAAAAAATGGAATTATAAACTGGAATGATATGTATAATGAATGCAAAAAAGTGCTTGATAAATTCGACTTAGACATAAATCCCAAGGCTAAAATAAACACCTTACCATTAGCCATGCAGGCTATGATTACTATCAGTAAAATATCTACAAACGATACAATAAGATTGGTAATATTTGATGAACCTACAGCCCTATTAGAAAATGAAAAAGTAGAAAAACTCTTTAACTTCATAGAAGAACTTAAAAATCAAGGTGTAAGTATTATATACATATCTCACAGACTAGAAGAAATAATGGAAATATGCGATAGCGTTACAATATTAAAAGATGGAAAATATGTTGATACAAAAAAGGTAGACGAGGTTGATAAAGACAAGCTAATATCCTTAATGGTCGGAAGAAAGATGACTGATATTTATGATATAAAACATCAACAACCCGGTCAAGAAGTTTTGAGAGTTGAGAACTTTAGTGATAATATGAACTATCAGGATATATCTTTTAATGTTAGAGAAGGAGAGATATTAGGATTTTTTGGCCTGGTCGGATCAGGACGAAGCGAGTTGATGAGAGGTATATATGGCGTTGACAAGAGAGAAAGTGGCGAGATATATATCAAGGGAGAAAAAGTAAATATCGACTCAGTCTCCAAGGCCTTAAAAAACGGCCTAGGATTTCTAACAGAAGATAGAAGAGAAGATGGGTTAGCCTTGCCCCTATCTATAAAAGTAAATTCAAACATGAATTCTTATGATTTGATAAGTAAAAGAAACGTTATCTCATTAGATAAAGAAAAAAATAGAGCTGACCAATCCATTGAAGATCTAAGAATCAAGACGCCATCATGTAATCAAGTAGTTTCACATTTATCAGGCGGAAATCAACAAAAGGTAGTAATCTCAAAACTCTTAAATGCTAACCCTGATATTCTTATTTTTGATGAACCAACAGTAGGTGTAGATGTTGGAGCCAAACAAGAAATATTCCAAATAATGGAAAGGCTAATTGCGGAAAAGAAAGCTATAATCCTGATTTCATCATATTTGCCAGAAGTTATGGGATTATCAGATAGGCTAATAGTAATGGCTAAAGGCAGGATTACGGCAGAATACACAAAGGCAGAAATTGAGAAATTACATGAAGATGATATCTTAAAGAAAACATCAGTATAAATTTGGAGTTGATAATGAATAATAAAATAAAAAAGACAAATTTAGCAAGTCTTACTAATAACACTGAATTTAGTTTGGTATTTATTATATTAGGATTGTTTATAATAACTTCTATATTTACAGATAACTTTATGACCCAATATAACATAACAAACCTTATGAAACAGTGTGCTATAGTAGGAGTACTAGCAGTAGCTCAAACATTCATAATAATAACAGGTGGAATAGACATCTCTTGTGGTGCTATAGCTGGTTTATCCTGCATGGTACTTGCTATCTTACAAAGAGATACAGAACTTGGCCTTGCTATAACCTTGCTAGCAGCAATTCTAGTAGGATTAGTTTCAGGTTTTGTAAATGGAGTGATAATATATAAATTTAAAATCCCACCAATGATAGCAACACTGGGAACATCTACTGTTGTAGGTGGTATTACCAAAATAATAAGTAATGCCTTGACAGTAAGTGGTCTTGATGAAAGGATTCTAGCCCTTGGGAACTCAACAGTGCTTGGATTATTTCCGGTACTTGCCTTGATATGGATAGTAGTGGCAATAGCTATATTTTTGCTCCTAAGATATACAATATTTGGTAGGAATATTTATATACTTGGATCAGGAGAAAATGTAGCTAAACTTAGCGGAATCAATGTAAGAAAGATGTATATAGCAACTTACACCCTAGCTGGTTTATTATATGCCGTCGCTGGAATATTGCTAGCAGCAAGAGTTCAAAGTGCCCTACCAACAGGAGGTGAAGGCTATGAAATGAACGCCATAGCAGCAGCTGTTATAGGTGGAGCATCACTAAGTGGTGGACGTGGATCAATGATAGGAACAGTACTAGGAACCATCCTAATGATATTAATAAACAATGCTGGTGTTCAATTCGGATTAAATACCCATATACTAGAGATAACAAGTGGTGTTATAATCCTCTTTGCAGTAGCATTTGATATGTACAGGAATAGTAGGTTAGCAAAACAAAAATAGCAAGTATTACCCTCTTAAAATGAATATATATAAGACAAAAACCCGAAGAAGCATAACATCTTCGGGTTTTTAGGTTCTCAAAAATCTGTATCAATCCTTCTTTTCCCATAAAACATTTCCGTCCTCGTCATAGACTTTTTTAACTTTATAAAGGGGCATTGAGTCTTTGGTGTATTTTTCTTTTTTATATAGGGGTGGTAGGTATTTTTCCAATGGGGTCTGCCAAAACCTTATAGTCCAGACTTTTCTGTTCTCCCAAGAGGCGTTTGCACTGTAGAGGAGATCGCCCTGGCCATCGTATTTCATCATCAAATAATCATCTTTTTCGTAAAAATCCACCTTAGATGAATCAACTGGCATTTCATATCGAGTAGCAAAAATAAAGCTTCCTACAAAGAATCCTATCACAAGGACGACAGCCAAGACTCTTCTAATAATTTTCCTAGAAAGACTGGCCTTTAAATATTCCATCGGTTTTAGGTCATATTTTCTAGTTTCTCTGCTAACAGGGATTTTAACATCACTGGATAATTTTTCGTAATATTTTCTGCAAGCTTCGCAAGAGTCAATGTGGTCTTTTACAAAAATCTTTGAATTTTCGCTTAAAACATCATCAATATATAAGGGAATTAAGTCCTTAACTATATCACATTCATATTTCATTTTCTTCCTCCAAATAATCTATAATCATGTTCTTGGCCCTGTAAAAAGTGACCCTGGCCCGGGTATCGGTTTTGCCAAAAATTTGGCCGATGCTTTTATAATCAAGCTCTCCAAAGACTCTGAGATTAAAAGCCTCCTTGTAAGGTTCTTTCATGGAATGGAGAAAGGTGTGGACTTTAAGAGCAAGGTCATCATTGGCGAGGTCTTCGACAAAGGATATCTTCTTATCCTCAACTATGGATAGGTCATAATCGGGATTTATTTTATTATTTTTTCTGTAAAAATCATAAAGAGTATTACGAGCAATAGTAAAAAGCCATGCCCTTATATCTTGTGAACCATCAAAGGTGTCTATCTTATCCATGGCCTTGGCAAAGGTCTCATGGCAAATATCGATAGCTAAATCTTGGTTTTTGCACAAACTAAGGGCAAACCTATATACATCCCTATTATAATCCTCATAAATTTTTGCAAAATCCATAACCTTCTCCTTACTTATATGAAATACTCTACCTCACTTAAGAGCCTTTCTACTATAATAACGGATGGGATTTAATTTTGTTACAAAATGTAATTAAAAATTTTATTAAAGCTATAATAAATTATAGGTATTTTACAAGTTGGATAAGGACCTAGACGGATTATTTTTTATTTAAAATTTACTGTCACTTAATATTTGCTTTACAAAATTAGGCTAATATTTAAAGAAAAAGTAAAGGAGAAAGTATGTTAAATATTGCTCACAGAGGTTTTAAAGGGGAATATCCGGAAAATACCATGCTTGCTTTTAAGAAAGCAGTTGAAATAGGTGCTGATGGTGTGGAATTTGATGTTCATTTGACTAAGGATAAAGAACTTGTTATTATCCACGACGAAAAACTTGATAGGACTACAGATATGGAAGGGCTGGTTAAGGACTTCACTCTTAGGGAGTTAAAAACAGCTAATGCTAGCAAACTTTTCCCAGCCTATGAGGAAAAGATTCCAACCCTTGAAGAATATTTTGATTTTATTAAGGACAAGGATTTTCTTACTAATATTGAGATTAAAAACTCTATTATTGATTATCCTGAGATAGAAGAAAAAATTTATGAAATGATAAAGGCCTATTGTCTTAAAGATAAGATTATTATTTCTTCTTTTAATCACGAAAGCCTTGTTAGGGTAAAAAATATTGACAAAAATATCAGCTGTGGTGTCTTAGAGTCTTCAAGACTTTATAGGCCTTGGGATTATGTAAAAAATCTGGGTTGTGAATATTTTCATCCTCTTAATTTCTCTGTTGATGAAGAGATTATAGCGATATTTAAGGAAAATAACATAGGGATTAATCTTTGGTTTGGCATTTCTGATTATGATTTTGGCCAATATGTAAAAGACGGCATTACAGGTCTTATAACTGATTTCCCTAATCGAGTTGGTCAAATTTTAATGAAGAAGGACAAATAATAAAGTTTATCGTTTAAGTTTTACTTAAATTTTACAATTATAAAAAATAGTTTTGACAAATATCCTTTATACTCTTGTAGTAAAGAATTTTTATTTGGAGGAACTATGTTTAAAAAAATTTTTACTAAACTTATGTTAGTGTTGATGTTTGTTAGCCTAACTGCCTGTGCAGGTCGTAATGAAGATGCAGCTAAGGAAGAAAATAAAGATAAGGCTGCTAGTAGTGAAGAAGTTAATAAAGAAGATGGTAAAGCCGATGCAAATGGCAAAACAACTATAGTTTTTTGGCATTCAATGGGTGGTAACCTTAATGACGCTATTGACCACCTTGTAGAAGAGTATAACAATTCTCAAGACAAATATATAGTTAAGGCAGAATTTCAAGGTGAATATGATGATGCCTTAACAAAACTTAGATCATCTGCATCAGGCAAGGATGTTGGAGCTGATCTTGTACAAGTTTTCGACCTTGGTACAAGATATATGATTGATTCCGGCTTGATTAAACCTATTCAAGATTTTGTTGATGAAGAAAATTATGACACCAGCCAGCTTGAAGATAATCTTCTTGCCTACTACACAGTTGATGGCAAGCTAAATTCTATGCCATTTAACTCTTCAACCCCACTTTTATATTACAACAAAGATATGTTTGATGAGGCAGGAGTTGAAGTGCCAAAATCTCTTGAAGAGATGAAAGAAGTTGGCAAGAAGCTAAAAGATTCTGGTGTGACTGATATGCCAATTTCTATGAGTGTTTACGGTTGGTGGGTTGAACAATTCATGAGTAAACAAGGACTAGAGTTGTTCGACAATAACAACGGTAGAGATGCTAACCCAAGTAAAAGTGTTTTTGATGAAAATGGTGGAGTTAAAAATATCCTTACAGCTTGGAAAGAGCTAAAAGATGAAGGTATTGCACCAAATGTTGGTAAACAAGGCGGTGATCCAGAATTTAAGGCTGGCACCAGTGCTATGTGCTTTGCATCTACTGCATCTCTTGCACAAATTTTATCAGAAGTTGGAGATAGGTTTGAAGTAGGTACAGCATATTTTCCTGGAATAAAGGCAAGTGATAACCATGGTGTATCAATTGGTGGGGCTTCACTATATGCATTAAACTCAGGCGATGAAGAAAAAATGAAGGGAACTTGGGACTTTATCAAGTTTTTGGTAAGTGTTGAATCTCAAACTTATTGGAATGCAAATACAGGTTATTTCCCAGTTAATAAGGGAGTACTTGATACTGATGATTTCAAGGAATTAATAAAGAAATCCCCACAATTTGAAACAGCTATTGACCAATTACACGATTCAAAACCAGAAGACCAAGGAGCCCTTGCGACAGTTTTCCAAGAATCTCGTCAAATTGTAGAAAAATATATTGAAGAGATGCTAAATGACAAGCTAAGCCCAGAAGAAGCTAGCAAAAAAATGTCAGAAGAAATCGATAAGGCTCTAGAATCTTATAACAAGGTTAACAAAAAATGAGAAAATACAATAATAAAGCCTACTTGTACATGCTACCAGCCTTGGCTCTATTAGTGATATTTGTATTTTATCCATTCGTACAGACTATTATCCGTAGTCTGTACGCTACGGATAATATGGGAAATAATACAATATTTATTGGTTTAGAAAATTATACAGATCTTCTATCTTCGTCATCTTTTTGGAATAGTATAAGGGTGACTTTTATATATGTATTAATAGTAGTAGTCTTAGGAGTTCTTTTAGGATTTGCTACAGCTCTTTTATGTAGGGTTAATTTTCCAGCTATTAGACTTTTTTCAGCATCCTACTCCCTACCCATAGCTATAGCATCATCGGGCATGGCTTTGGTATTTAGAGTAATGCTAAACCAGTCTGTTGGTATTTTAAATGTTATATTAAAAACAAATATAAATTGGCTAGCAGATCCTAGTTGGGCCTTACTAAGCGTAGGAGTTCTCACAGCATGGCTAAATTCAGGTCTTAATTTTTTGTATTTTTCATCAGGTCTTGCGGGAATAGACGATAGTTTGTATGAGGCTGCATCTATGGATGGAGCCAATTCCATTAATCAGTTTAAAAACGTAACCCTACCATCAATTAGACCTATTATGTTCTTTGTGGTTGTTACAAATATTATAAACGCCTTCCAATCTTTTGGACAAATTAAATTATTAACCCAGGGTGGACCAGGTGAATCAACCAATGTTATAGTCCACGATATTTACAAAAATGCCTTTATGAACTACAGGTATGGATACGCATCAGCAGAATCAGTGGTTTTATTTTTCATAGTAATGGTATTAACAATTATCGCTTTTAGGTCGAACGGAGTAAAAAATGCAAAGAACAAGTAATGATATAGATAACTTCAGACTTTTTAATAAAACCGCAAAGCCAAGAAGTAAAAAAATAGATAAGGCCATAGGTATAAGGCTAGTTTTAAATATTATTGTGGTGATTTTTGTATTATTTCCTATAATCTATGCCTTTGTGATGAGTATTAAGCCTTCCTATGAGCTATACAATAAAACTTTTTTTACAGCAAATCCAAGCATAGAAAATTACAAGGATGTATTTAAAATTGCTCCCATAGAAGGATATATAGTAAATTCGCTAATAGTATCCATAATAATAACATTTTTTCAAACTATGACAGCAATATTTGCAGCCTTCGCTCTTCACTTCTTAGATTTCAAAAAGAAGGGGCTTTTGTTTGCAATAATTATGGCAACAACGATGATACCTGGAGAAACAACAATTATATCAAATTTTTTGATGATATCTGGTTGGGGCTTTGCAGATTCATTTTTTGGACTGGTGGCACCCTACCTAACAAGCGCTATGGGAATATTTTTGTTTAGACAGGCTTTTCAGTCTTTTCCAATGGATATATATGAAGCAAGTAAGATGGATGGGACAAGTGATCTAGGCTTTATTTTTAGAATTCTAATTCCCCTATCAAAACCAACAATTGGAGCCTTAGCAGTTCAGTCCTTTCTAGGAGCGTGGAATATGTATATGTGGCCTTTACTAATAACAGGTTCTGACAGGTATAGAACAGTTCAAATTGGTATATCAATGCTAAACTCAGCAGACGCCCAATCAATGCTATTAATGATAGCAGGGGTTGTAATTTGTATGATACCATCACTTATAATATTCATGTTTGCTCAGAAAAACATGGTAAAGGGACTAACAACAGGAGCAGTAAAGGGATAAAATGGCAAGAGTAAAATTAGAAAATGTTTCAAAAATCTATGACAACGGTTTTGAAGCAGTAAAAAATATGAATTTAGATATAAAAGATGAAGAGTTTGTAGTGTTGGTAGGACCTTCGGGCTGCGGCAAATCAACAACACTTAGGATGATAGCAGGCCTTGAAAACATATCAGAAGGAAAATTTCTAATTGATGATAAAATTATGAATGACGTGTCATCTAAAGACAGAGACATAGCAATGGTATTTCAATCCTACGCCCTATATCCACACATGACCATTAGAGAAAATATGGGCTTTGCCTTAAAAATGCAAAAAGTAAATAAAAAGGAAATTAGCGAAAAAGTAGAAAATATAGCGAAAACATTAAAATTAGAAGAATTACTAGACAGAAAGCCAGCCCAACTTTCAGGCGGACAAAGGCAAAGAGTAGCCCTAGGTAGGGCCATGGTTAGAAATCCAAAAGTGTTTTTATTAGACGAACCCCTATCAAACTTGGATGCTAAATTAAGAGTTGAAATGAGAACAGAGATAGTAAGGCTTCACAACGAATTAAAGACAACCTTCATCTATGTAACCCACGATCAAATAGAAGCAATGACAATGGGAGATAGGATAGCAGTAATAAATGAAGGAGAACTAGTCCAATTTGACACCCCTTTAAATCTTTATTATAAACCAAAAAATAGGTTTATAGGACAATTCATAGGTTCACCAAAGATGAATGTCATAGAAACAAATCTATATAGGGATGGTTCAGACTTTTATGTAGAAATATTTGGCAAAAAGCGTCAACTACCACCAATAAAAATAAAAGACTTGGTAAGTTATGAAGCAAAAAATAGCAAAGTCCTTTTGGGAATAAGAACAGAAGAATTTACTTATGACGAAGACTCAGATATTAAAGTAGTCTTTGATAATGTAGAATACATGGGCTCTGACACCTATGGATATATAATAAAGGAAAATAAAGAACCAATAGTAATGCGTTTCAAACCTCAAGATCCAATAATAACAGAAAAAGAAATACCAGTTAGCATTAACCTAGAAAATACTTACCTATTTGATATAAAAACAGAAGAATGTATATCATATCCAGAAAAGAAAACAGATATTAAAAATATATTAATAGAAGATATGATAAACAAAGAAAGTGTAAAAGAAGAAAAAATAGAAAGTGAAAAAATAACATATTGAATTATCAATAAAAAGAATTAGTAGGTCTTCTTAAAATGACCTGCTTTTTTAATGCGGAAAAACTGGTTAGAAGAAATATAGAAAATAAATGAAAAGATATGAGATGATTATGCTAGCATAAACTTGTACATATATTATAGAAGGAAAAAATAAAAACAAGAAAAATGAAAAGATTTTAGGAAAACTAGTTGACAAGCTATATATAGGGCAGTACTATATATAGGCACGATGTAGACAGGTCCTAAAGGGCCTAAAAAAATATTTGCAAAAATATTTGACAAAGTAAAATCTATATCGTATACTTATATTAATGCTGCTTAAGGCATTTATCAAAAATGTGCAAATATTTGAGAAAAACTTCAAAAAATATTTGACAAGATAAAAGTTAAGTGGTATTATATAAAAGTCGCAACAAGTTAGCGACATTGAACCTAGATAAGACCTAGTCTTATCGATTAAAATTATATAGAAGATTGATAAAGTTAATTACTACTATTCCAAAAAGGAATATTAATAATTACTTTAAAAGAATAACAACTATAACCTAGTTAAATTTCTTTACAGTAATGATTCTTGAAAAAGAATTTTAAATCACGCATTTGATATATAAGTCAGATGTAAATGACAGAGTCAGAATAAAATGACACTCATTACAAATTTTTAATGAGAGTTTGATCCTGGCTCAGGATTAACGCTGGCGGCGTGCATAACACATGCAAGTCGAACGATGAAACTTAAATGATCTCTTCGGAGTGAATTTAAGTGGATTAGTGGCGGACGGGTGAGTAACGCGTGAGTAACCTGCCTTAGAGAAGGGGATAGCCTTTGGAAACGAAGAATAATACCCTATGAAACCATAACCTCGCATGAGGCCTTGGTCAAAGATTTATCGCTCTAAGATGGACTTGCGTCTGATTAGTTAGTTGGTGGGGTAACGGCCCACCAAGACAGCGATCAGTAGCCGGCTTGAGAGAGTGTACGGCCACATTGGGACTGAGACACGGCCCAGACTCCTACGGGAGGCAGCAGTGGGGAATTTTGCACAATGGGGGAAACCCTGATGCAGCGACGCCGCGTGATTTAGAAGGCCTTCGGGTTGTAAAAATCTTTTCTATGGGAAGAAAATGACAGTACCATAGGAATAAGGACCGGCTAATTACGTGCCAGCAGCCGCGGTAATACGTAAGGTCCGAGCGTTGTCCGGAATCATTGGGCGTAAAGGGTACGTAGGCGGGTAAGCAAGTTAGAAGTGAAATCCTATAGCTCAACTATAGTAAGCTTTTAAAACTGCTCATCTTGAGGTATGGAAGGGAAAGTGGAATTCCTAGTGTAGCGGTGAAATGCGCAGATATTAGGAGGAATACCGGTGGCGAAGGCGACTTTCTGGCCATAACCTGACGCTGAGGTACGAAAGCGTGGGTAGCAAACAGGATTAGATACCCTGGTAGTCCACGCCGTAAACGATGAGTGTTAGGTGTCTGGAGTAAATCTGGGTGCCGCAGCTAACGCATTAAACACTCCGCCTGGGGAGTACGCGCGCAAGCGTGAAACTCAAAGGAATTGACGGGGACCCGCACAAGCAGCGGAGCATGTGGTTTAATTCGACGCAACGCGAAGAACCT
>NZ_JBWPWE010000030.1:0-756 GCF_056590475.1 Anaerococcus sp. C0059F3 | reverse complement strand
AATCAAAACTACCAGCTTAGCTGGTAGTTTGTGCAGCGCCTATAAGGCGCGAATACCGGCACGCCCCTATTGGGGCTCCGAATATTCCATCACATGCACCACTATCCCAACTACTGCTGAAGCAGTTTTTTATTTGTTTTTATTTACTGACTCTCCCGTAAACGGGTCATGGTATTCTTTTATACTTATTTGGTCAGCATAATAATCTTCTTTTAATTGATTTTGTATATATTCTTTTATTTTCTTTTCATTTCTGCCTACAGTATCTACATAGTATCCTCTACACCAAAAATGTCTGTTTCCATATTTATATTTTAAGTTGGCATGTCTATCGAATATTATCAGCGAACTTTTTCCTTTTAAATATCCCATTATTTGTGATATTGAATATTTTGGTGGTATTTCTACCAACATATGGACATGATCTGGGCATAACTCTGCTTCTATTATGTTTACTCCTTTTCTTGAACATAATTCTCGAAGTATGCTTCCTATATCTTTCCTTAGTTGTCTATATATTACTTGTCTTCTATATTTTGGCGCAAAAACTATATGATATTTGCATCTCCAGCTTGTATGTGATAAAGTATTTTTATCCATGATTGCCTCCTTGTTTAATTGTGCATGTGACTATCACAATTATACTTTAAGGAGGTTTTCTTGGTGCTTGAAGCTAAAGCTAAATCCCTCCACCTGCATAGCAGGTGGTTTTTTGTTTCGCTCTCTTTCGTTCGCTCAACTCACTAAAGTAGACAA